>CAYPUS010000232.1:0-442 GCA_964413815.1 uncultured Aquabacterium sp.
TTCACGCCCTGTTCCGCCAGGCCGGCCACTTCGGTCAGCACGTCCTCGAACGGGCGGGACACCTCCTCGCCGCGGGTGTAGGGCACCACGCAATAGCTGCAGTATTTGGAGCAGCCTTCCATGATGCTCACGAACGCGCTGGCGCCGTCCACGCGCGCCGGCGGCAGGTGGTCGAACTTCTCGATCTCGGGGAAGCTGATGTCGACCTGCGGGCGCTTCATCTCCTGGCGCTTGGCCAGCATGGCGGGCAGGCGGTGCAGGGTTTGCGGGCCGAAGACCACGTCCACGTAAGGCGCGCGCTCGATGATGGCCGCGCCTTCCTGGCTGGCCACGCAGCCGCCCACGCCAATCATCACGCCGCGCTCCTTGAGGTGCTTGACGCGGCCCAGGTCGCTGAAGACCTTCTCCTGCGCCTTCTCGCGGATCGAGCAGGTGTTGAAGA
>CAYPUS010000232.1:452-5420 GCA_964413815.1 uncultured Aquabacterium sp.
TCCGTCAGGGCGTAGCCCTCCGCCTCGAGCACGTTCCGCATTTGAAACGTGTCGCGCTCGTTCATCTGGCAGCCATAGGTCTTGATGTAGCCCTTCTTGCTGGGCGTGGCATCGACGGCGGTGGAGGGGGCGGTGTTCGGGGCGCTCATGACGGACAGGCAGGCGGGAATGCGGGCGGAACAGGCCGCCGAGGAGGCAGCCAGGGAAGGGGCGGGTCAGCCAGGCAGGCAGCGCGCTTCAGGGCTTGCGCCAGATGCGCTGGATCGGGTCGTAGGCCCAGGTCGCGGCTTCTTCCGCCGTCTTGGGCCACAGTTGCGCCGCTTCGCTCTTGCTCAGCAGCCAGACGTCCATCAGCAGCCCGTAGGTGTCGACCGTGTAGTTGACCTTGTACTTGCCGCCGGCCAGGGCGCCCGACAGGACCAGCATGTTGTTCGGGTCCTTGATGCGTGCGCCGGGCGCGAGGCGGGCCGGCTTGCCGTTGAGCTGCACCTCGGGCGGCTGCCCGAAGGCGATCTCGCCACGCAGGGTGTTGACGGGGATGGGGATGGCGCGCGCATCCTGCGCGGCGGCAAACAAGGGCGCAGCCAGGGCCAGGGTGGCCATGGCCGTCACGAGACAGCGGGGCATGGTGTAGATCCAGGGGCTGTTGAATGGGGTGGGCCGATTTTACCCTGCTGCCCTGCGCGCGTGGGGAGCGCCTGCCGGCATCAATTGGCGTTCAGCTCGGCCAGACGCTGCGGGGTGCCGACGTCCGTCCAGGGGCCTTCATACAGTTGACCGCCCAGGCGCCCGGCATCGATGGCCCGCTCCAGGCAGGGCCGCAGCGCCGCCTTGGTGCCCGGCACCACGCCTTCGACCATCGCCGGCCGGTACAGCCCGATGGTCGAATAGGTGTAGGCCGGCGTGCCGGCGGGCGCCGCGTCCTTGCGCTGCACCCGGCCCTCCGGGCTGAGAGCGAAGTCGCCTTGCGGCACATGCGCCGGGTTGGGCACCAGCCACATCTGGCCCAGATCGTTCGAACGCAGGAAGGACGCCCCCGCCTGCGGATCGAACTGGAAGCCGGGCACGAACACATCGCCGGCCAGCACCCAGAAAGCGTCGCTACCGAGGAGGGGCAGGGCCTTGGCGATGCCACCTGCCGTCTCCAGGGCGCCGCCGTGGTCACGCTCTTCCATCGAATAGCGGATGCGCAAGCCCCAGCGCGCCCCATCGCCCAGCGCGGCCGGGAACTGCGCTTCCAGGTAGGCGGTGTTGATGACCACTTCCCGCACCCCATCGCGCGCCAGCGCTTCGAGGTGCCAGACGATCAGTGGCTTGCCCCGCACGGTCAGCAAGGGCTTGGGCGTGGTGTCGGTCAGCGGGCGCATGCGCTCGCCTCGGCCGGCGGCGAGGATCAGGGCGGGCAGGTTGCTCATGCCCGGATTGTGTCAGGCTCAGGCCGGGCCTGGCTGTGGCGCTTTGGCCTCGTGGTGGAAGCGGTTGGCGCGCCGGAAGGTGCCGAAGTCATTGAAGCGCACGCCCATCTCGCGCATGACCCGGTGGGCGATGCCGGCGTTCCATTGGCGGATGTAGAAGGGCTCTTTGACGGCGAAGTGGTGGATGGCGTGCGTGCTGCCGAAGTTGAAGCAAAACAGTTGCAGCGGCCACAGCCACCAGGGGTTGAGCACCTGGCATTGCTGCATCACATTGCGCGCCTCGATGTCGCCGTAATAGTGCATGTTCGAGCTGATGAACTGGATGCTGAAGGTGCGCAGCAGGCTGGGCAGCATGTAGACGACCGCGAAGACATCCAGCGCGTGCACGGCTTGCCGCAGCCACTCGGGCTGGGCGATCGGATGGCCGATGGCAGCGGAGACAAAGGCCACCCCGTGCCAGATCAGCCAGCCGTGAAAGAGCGCGTAGTAAATCTGCCCCAGCGGCATGAAGGCCAGCATCTGCTGCCCCACGATGCGCGCATAGGCGCGCCGGTTCGCCGGCTTTTGCGCGCGGGCATAGTGGTGCACCGCGCTGCGCATGTTGCGGGGCCGGATCACCACGCCCAGCATGTTGTCGGCCATGGCCACCACGCGCCGGATGCCCCAACGCTCGCCATTGGTGATGCCGCGCTCCTCCAGGTCCGAGACCGTGCCTGAGACCTTGTGGTGGTGCAGGTGCATCTGGCGGCGCAGGAAGGGGTTGATCGTGCTGGCCCGCGCGATCCAGCCCAGCGTCAGCATCAGGCTGTTCGCCCAGGGCCGGTTGCGGAAGTACATCTGGTGGATCAGATCGTGTTCCAGCTCATGGATGAAGGAGGCGAACACCGCTGTCACAGGCACGCAGATCCACCAGGCGATCACCCCCTCGATGTAGAGCCAGCCGCTGGCGACCATGCCCAGCAGCGACAGGGCCATGATGGCCGCGCCGATGGCGTTCTGGTGGCGCAGCCAGGGATGGCGTGCGCGCAGGTCCTCGCCTGCCTGAAGCACCACTTCGCGGATGTGCTCCGCTTTCTGGGCATCGCTCATGCGATGCGCTCCCAACTGTCTTGACTTCATGGACGCCTCACGTTGCCGCTTTCCATGCGGCTGATTGCTCATCGTTGGGTGAGGAGCGTAGCGGCGCGGCGGCGAAGGCGTGAGGGGCGCGCAGGCCTAAAACTTGTCATTTCGGGCCAGGCCGTTCGAGCGGCGCCATTCGCGTGGCGACACCCCGGTCCATTTGGCGAAGGCCCGCGCGAAGTTGGCGGGGTCGGCGTAGCCCACGGTCTGCGCGACCTCCTTGATCGCCAACTGGGGGTTGGCCAAAAGGCGTTCGCTGTCCTGGCGGCGCACAGACTCCAGCAGGGCCTGGAAGGTGCAGCCTTCGTCCTGCAGGCGTCTCTTGAGCGTGCGCTCGGACATCCGCAGCCACTGGGCCATGCGGGCGATGTCCGGGTAGTGTCCATCCAGGCAGACCATGCGGGCGCGCACCTGGGCGCTGACGGCCATGCCCGCCGGTCGGCTGGAGATCTCCTGCTCGCAGCGGTCGATGGCCAACTGCACGCTGACCGGGTCGGCCGTCGCGATGGGCTCGTCGAGCAGCCTGGCGGGAAAGCGGATCTGCGGCGCCGGCTGCCCGAAATGAAAGCGTGGCAGCCGCTGCCGATAGCGGGCGAAGGCTGGCGGTTCAGGAAAGGGCACATGGATCTGACTGTGCCACCCCGCCTGCTGCGGGTTGTTGCCCAGCACCTTGGCGAACAGGCAGCACAACTCGACCAGCACCATGGTCAGCGTGAAGCTGCGCATCGCACCCAGTTCCACATGTTCGCGCAATTCCATGATCACCTCGTCCTCCCGGACCGACACATGGGGCGAGAAGGCCGATGACACCCGGGCTCGGAAGTAGCGTTCGCTGAAGGCAATGGCCTCGCGCAGCGTGGCGCAGCTCATCAGGCCGAAGCCGACGAAGCCATGCTTGGTGACCTGGCTGCCCAGGCCCAGCTCAAAGGCCAGCCCGCCATCGGCGTCCAGCGCTTGGGCATTGGCCATCATCCGCGCGTATTGCCACAGCGCGATCTGCGCCCTCTGATCCTGCAAGGTGGATTCCGCCAGGTGGGAGCCCTGAAGCACATCGCTCATGGCATGCCCCCTGGCCTGCATCGTCTTCAACAAAGACAAGCCATAGGAGGCGGGGATCGTCGCGGAAGGGGCAATCAGGGGTGTGGCGCGCATGGTGCAGACAACTTCTGACCCACATTTTGGGTCATGTGCGGGCGGGCGCGTTGGGGGAAGACGCCAGGACCGGGACTGCTGCCGGGCATCGCGGGTGTCCGTTTGGCGTTTGACGTCAAGTTCCGTCTGAAACCGCCGTAATAGCGCACTCAGGCTGTCAACCGTTAAAGCGAACAAGAAAAGGATTGCGCGATGAAATTGACATCACAGGTGAAACTGCTTGCCGCCGGCATGGTCTGGGGCATGGTGGTCGTGACCGGTCTGGCCCTGGCCTACGCCAGTGGCAAAGGCGTCGGGATCACCGGGGTGATCGTCTGGGGCGCGGCCTTTTCCCTCATGGGAGGCGTGGGCACCTGGATGCTGCTGCGCAACCTTGCCGCGCGCCTGTCCCTCGTCAGGGAACAGGTCGACCGCCTCGCGCATCTGGACCTGATCGCTTCGCATCAGGACCAGGGCAACGATGAAATCGGCGAGTTGCTCCAGCGGCTCGATCACATGCGCCTGGAACTGCGCCGCGTCGTGGCCGTCGTCAGCCAGAATTCGGACAGCGTGGCGATCGCCAGCGCGCAGATCGCTCAAGGCAACCAGGACCTGTCCAGCCGCACCGAACTGCAGGCCTCGTCCCTGCAGCAGACGGCCGCCTCGATGGAGCAGCTCGGCTCGACCGTCACCCAGAACGCCGACAACGCCCGCCAGGCCAATCAGCTCGCGCAGGGCGCCTCCAGCGTGGCCGCGCGTGGCGGCGAGGTCGTGGCACAGGTCGTCGACACGATGAAGGGCATCAACGACAGCTCCAAGAAGATCGCCGACATCATCAGCGTGATCGATGGCATCGCCTTCCAGACCAACATCCTGGCGCTGAACGCCGCGGTGGAAGCCGCCCGGGCCGGCGAACAGGGTCGCGGCTTCGCCGTGGTCGCCTCGGAAGTCCGCACCCTGGCCCAGCGTTCGGCCGGCGCCGCCAAGGAGATCAAGGGCCTGATCGACGACTCGGTGGAGAAGGTCAGCGAAGGCTCGCAGCTGGTCAACCAGGCCGGCACCACCATGGGCGAGATCGTCGGCAGCGTGCAACGCGTCACCGACATCATGGCCGAGATCTCCGCCGCCTCGCAGGAACAGAGCGCCGGCATCGAGCAGGTCAACCAGACCGTCACCCAGATGGACGAGACCACCCAGCAGAACGCCGCGCTGGTGGAGGAGGCCACCGCCGCCGCGCGCTCGATGGAGGAACAGGCCAGCCAGCTGGCCGAGGCCGTGGCCGTGTTCCGGGTCGAAGCCG
>CAYPUS010000233.1:0-2425 GCA_964413815.1 uncultured Aquabacterium sp.
GGACGTGATCGCCGAGGCCGACTGGGTCATCGACATGGGGCCGGAAGGCGGCACGGGCGGGGGCAAGGTGGTGGCCGAGGGCCCGCCGGAGTTGCTCGTCGCCAAGGGCACGCACACCGGGGTCGCCTTGAAAGGGGTGCTGCAGCGCCATCCAGCCGCTTGATCATTCAAGTCGGCAAAGCCATGAATCATCCACGGTCTCACGACCATGGCATAGACCCGGCGATATTCTGTGGGATCAACAAGATGCCGCGCCATGAGGCCTCTGAGGCTTCGGCGCGGTCACCACACAGAAACCGGGAGGACCTCATGAGATTGCGCCATGTCCCTTGGCTGCTTGCCAGCCTGTTGTCCAGCACCGCCGCGCTGGCGGAGCCTGCCACCGCCACCGCCACCGCCAAGATTTCCAATCTGAATCTCGCCTTGATCGATTTGGCGCCGGATGACGGTGTGGCGCCAGACGTCATGTTCGAAGGTGGCACGCACTTCCGTCTTGCGATCGATGCCCCTGACCATTACGACCAAGAGATGTTGCATTCGCTCCCCTCGGAGAATTACCGGTTTGCGCCAGGACAGTATGAACTCCACTACGCGAACGCAAGCGCCTGGGCCGAGGCATTTCTGGACGGATTCAGCACGACGGTCACCGTTACGGCCATGGACGATGGCACGCTTGGCCCCTATATCTGGGCATCGAGCAGATGGAACCATGATGAGGCCCTTCAGCGATTCACGTTGACGCCCCACACGCAGCTGGTCATCAGCGGCGAATACCACCTGTCGGCCCAGGTTTCCGCGCCGTCCGCCGCGGCCCACGCATCTTTCCAGCTGCTTCCGTTGACAGAGGTGTTCGACACCTCCGCCTGGGACGCCGCCTTCACCGAGTCCCCCAGCTTCACAGACACCCGGTCCGGACAGTTCTCGGTGGCCATCACGAACACGGGAAGTGAAAACCTGAGCGGCTTATTGATCTTCCGTGCCTCTGCGCTTGCCGGCACGGCTCAGCCCGTCCCGGAAGCCTCCCCCACGCTGCTGGCCCTGCTCGGCACCGGCTTGGCCGCAGGCCTGACTCACCGTCGCCGCCAGCGCCGCCACACATGACACCCGCCATCTGTCCCTGATGCCACCCTGCCCACAGGAGAAACACATGACCCAGCGCCATCTTCCCTGCTTGCTCGCCTGTCTGCTCTCAGCGACCGCTGCCACCGCAGCACCGGCTGAAGCGATCGCCAACTTCACCCTGTCGGAGTTGAGTCTCACCTTGATTGACCTGGATCCTGACGACGGCATTGCGCCCCAGGCCGTGCTTCAAGGGCCCTACCCCATATATACACTCACCGCCTACGGCCCGGAGGAGGAGGACCGTGACTATGAATGGGGCTACCTGGATTCGCCATCGTTTCCATTCGCCACGGGTCAGGCTCAGGCCACGTCCGGAGATGCTGTTTCCTCCATCGATGCATCGGCCGATGCCCTATCGATCACATCCCGTCTCGTGAATGCGCTGGATCCAGAAAAAGCGCCAGTCGGTCGTGCCGTGACCACCTGACCTACCATGGCGAGGTCGCACTGACAGCCCACACTCAACTGGTGTTCAGCGGCAAGTACAGCGCCACGGCCCAACTGCCGGTCCTCGCATCAAATGGGTTCGGCAGTGCCATGTTCGAAACATGGATGTCTGCTCAGAGCAGGGATGGCCAGTCGAGCCAGTTTGGCGCCCCCATGCCCTTCGCTTTCAACCCTGGCGATGTTGCCCACACAAACGGCGACTTCTCGATCTCCATCACGAACACCACCGGCGCGACCGAGATCTTGCCGTTCGGCTATGGGTTCCAGGCATTCGCAACGGCTGTTCCCGAAGTCTCCCCATCGTTGCTCGCCCTGCTCGGCGCCGGATGGGTCGCGGGTCTGGCGCACGGCCGGCGGCCCCGCCGTCACGCCGCCTGACTCAGCCCCCCGCCCCCACGTGCACCCCCAGCCCGTGGGCCCACAGCGTCACCGAGATCAGCGCCGCCGCCGTCGTCCACAGGATGATGCGGGCCACCAAGGCCGTGTCGGCCCCTTCACGCTCGGCCAGCATGGACACATTGCTGGCCGAAGGCAAGGCCGCCGCCAGCGTGATGGTCAGCAGGCCGACCGGTGTCAGCGGCGCGCCAACCTGGCCCAGGCCCCAGCCCACGCCACACACCAGCAGGGGATGCAGCGCGAGTTTCATCAGCACCGGCACCCAGACGGCCACGGGCCGCACATGCGCATGCGCCCGGGCAGGCGCCATCTGCGCCCGTGCCAGCATCGCCCCAAGCGTGAACAGCGCAGCGGGCGTGGCCGACAGGCTCAGCAGGCGCACGGTTTCGTCGGCGGGGCCCGGCAGATGCCAGTCCAGCCAGGCGAAGGCCATGCCCGCGGCCATGGACCACAACAGCGG
>CAYPUS010000233.1:2435-5417 GCA_964413815.1 uncultured Aquabacterium sp.
GCGGATTGCCCAGCGCGCCCATGAGCGAGGTCTTTGCGGCCAGCCAGGCGCTGCGTGAATCCTCCGCCGCATCACCGCCGCCGTCCTGCGAATGCGCCCAAGCCAGGCACAGTGAGCTCAGCACCAGCACGTCGATCACCAAGGTGGCCGCCACCGGCCCCGCCGCCTGAGGGCCCAGCAGCCCCGTCAGCAAGGGCAGCCCCAGAAAGCCCGTATTGGGAAAGGCAGTGACGAGGGCCATCAGGCCGCCATCGCGCCGGACCAGGCCCGCCCGTGTGGCCCACAGCAAGGCCAGCGTCGTCACGATCGCGCCGCCCACGCCATACGCCAGCAGCAGGCCCAGCAAGCCGTCCTGCATCAGCGCCCCGCTGGCCGCCAGGCGGAACACCATCGCCGACAGCCCGAAGTACAGCACGAAGCTGTTCATGGCCGGTATGCCTTCCAGCGGCAGCACACGCCGCCGCGCCGCCAGCCAGCCCAGCAGCACCAGGGCGAAGAAGGGCACGAACAGTTTGATCAGACCGAGCATCGCTGGCCCGTTCAGCGCACCCGCAGCATGGCCATCACCCCGCCCCGGCGCATCACGCGCCAGCCCAGCAGCACCGCCAGGATCACGGCATAGACCATCACCTCGCCCACATCGTTCTTGGCCGACATCTTCCAGTAGAAGTGCAGCAGCCCCAGCAGCGCGATCAGGTAGACGAGCTTGTGCAGCATCTGCCAGCGCCGCCCGCCCAGCGCCTTGATCGCGCGGTTGAAAGAGGTCAGCGCCAGCGGTGTCATCAGGATCAGCGCGAGCATGCCCACGAGGATGAAGTTGCGCTTGAAGACATCCTTGACGATCTCGTCGATGAGCAGCCCCTTGTCGAGCCAGGCATAGGCCAGGAAGTGCAGCAGCGCGTAGATGAAGGTCGTCACCCCCAGTGTGCGGCGCAGGCGCAGCAAGGCCGGCAGCGAGGCCAGCTCACGCAGTGGCGTCACCGCCAGCGTCAGCCACAGCCAGCGCAGAGCCCATTCGCCCGTGCCGCGGATCACGGCTTCGGGCGGGTTGGCGCCAAGTTGGTCGGTGGCCCCGCGATAGAACAGCCACAGCAGTGGCAAGGTACACAGACCCCACAGCAGGGGCTTGACCCAGGGCTGCAGCAGCCACCGGTTCCAGGTCGATGTCAGGGGCATGGGATGGGAATCAGTAGTACTTCTTGAGGTCGAGGCCGGCGTAGAGCTGGCCCACCTGCACCTCATAACCATTGAACATCAGCGTGGGCCTGCGCGGGCTGAAGAAGCCGCCTTCACCGATGCGCCGTTCGGTGGCCTGGCTCCAGCGCGGGTGGTCCACCTTGGGGTTCACGTTCGAGAAGAAGCCGTATTCGCTCGGCGCCGCGCGCGTCCACGAGGACACCGGCGCCTTCTCGGTCAGACGGATTTTCACGATGGACTTGGCGCTTTTGAAGCCGTACTTCCAGGGCACGACCAGGCGCAGCGGTGCGCCGTTCTGGTTCGGCAGCACCTCACCGTACAGGCCGAAAGCCATCAAGGTCAGCGGGTGCATGGCCTCGTCGATGCGCAGGCCTTCGACATAGGGCCAGTCCAGCACGCGGCCACGCACGCCCGGCATCTGCCTGGCATCGGCCAGCGTGGTGAGCTCGACGAACTTGGCGCGGCTGGTGGGCTGGGCGCGCTGGAGGATGTGAGACAGCGAGTAGCCGACCCACGGGATCACCATCGACCAGCCCTCGACACAGCGCAGGCGGTAAATGCGCTCTTCCATCGGGGCCAGCTTCAGCAGGTCCTCGATGCCCAGGGTGTAGGGCTTGCCGACCTCGCCCTCGACCCGCACCGTCCACGGGCGTGTCTTGAGCGTGTGCGCGTTGTCGGCCGGATCGGTCTTGCCGGTGCCGAACTCGTAGAAGTTGTTGTAGCCGGTGACGTCGCCGTAGGGGGTCACCTTGTCCATCACCAAGGCACCTGCCACCGTGCTGCGCGCCGCCGGCAGCGCGGCCAGCTTGCCCGGACGCTGGGTGAGCGCCGTGCCCTGCTCCGCCAGCGCATCCAGGCCCAGCAGGCCGCCCGCGCCCAGCGACAGCGCACCTGCCGCGCCCTTCAGCCAGTCGCGCCGCCCTTCGTAGACGGCCCTGGGCGTGATCTCGCTGGCCACAGGGTGCGTCATGCCGCTGTCAGCGTGCAGAAGATGGCGGGATGTGCGAATGTGGGACATGGAACGCTCCCGCGGCCCGAGGCCGCTGTGGCGCCCGGGTGGGCGCCACGGATGTTGCCGCGCCGTCAGGCGGCCTTCTTGGCCGGCGTCTTGACGGCCTTCGCCGCCGTTTTGCCAGCCGCCTTCTTGGCCGCCACCTTGGGCGCCCTCGGCTCGAACTCGAAGCCCACCTTGCCGTCCTTGGCGTTCCAGCTCAGGAATGCCTTGAACTTGCGCCGCGTCTTGTTGGAAACGAAGTTCTCCAGCAGGTCCGTCTTGCCGGTCTCCAGCAGCTTGGTGAGCTGATCCGGCATGATGGGTTGCTGCAGGATGATCTTGCCGCTCTTGAAGTCGCACTTGGCCTTGCCTTGAGCCTGCGTGTTCTCGCACACGTAGTTTGCGCCGAACTCGAAAACCTTGCCGCCGCACTTGAGGCACTTGCCCAGCGAGGTCTGGCCGCTGAAGTCCACGGGCTCGCCCGACTCTTCTTCCTTCTTGGCATCCTCGCCGAAGTCGAACTCCATCTTCCAGTTGTTCGCCTCTTCGTCGCGCACCAGCTTGAGCTCGGCCGTGAAGGGCCAGCCCGCCTTCGAGCGGAAGCCCTCCAGCGGGCCCAGCTTGTGCTGGCTCAGAAGCTGCTCGACCTCATCGAGCTCGAAGCTGCGGCCGGCCGGGATCTTGGTGATCGAGAAGCCGCAACCTTCGCCCTCGCCGCTCTTGCCCGTGCAGGTGAAGCGCCGGTAGTTCTCCTTGACCAGCCCGCCGCAATTCGGGCAGGCGGTCTTGAG
>CAYPUS010000234.1:0-5362 GCA_964413815.1 uncultured Aquabacterium sp.
CGGGCAGGTGCTCCAGCACATCTCCAAAGGTGATCGCATCGAACAAGCGCCCCGGGTTGGCGGCAAAGAAGTCCTGGATGAAGCCGCAATAGACCTCGTCCAGCCGCGTGGCGGCCTTGGCTGCGGAAGGCGCATCGGGCTCGACCCCGACCACATGATGGCCCAGTTCCTTCAAGGTGGCGCCGAAATATCCCGCCGAGCAACCGACCTCCAGGATGCGCAGGTCCTTGCGCTCCATGGCGGCGATGAAGTGAAATGCCAGGGCGTGGGAGTTGTTGTAGTAATCAACATCCACCACTGCTTCGTATTTGAATCCACTCATAAACCACTTTCCCTGCGCGCACCTTTCACAGATGCGACATCAATCCTAACCATCACCCCTTGAGCGCAAACTCGAAGCCATCGCCATGCCGCGACAGATTCGGGTTGTAGTAGGGGTCGCACTCCAGCACCCCTGCCCAGCGCTTCTTCATGTGGTGCACTTCCTTGCGCCAGCGGGCCACGCTTTCCTCTTCGGAATCCAGACCGCGGCTGACCGATTCATGGTGAATCAGGACGGCATGTGCTGCATAGATCACAGCGTATCCCAACTCACGAACCTTCAGACACAGGTCGACGTCATTGAAGGCCACCGCAAGGTGCTCCTCGTCCAAACCACCCAGCTTCAGGAACAGCGCCTTGGGAACCAGCAGACAGGCCCCCGTCACCGCAGCCACCTCGTGGGTGATGTTCAGCCAATTGAAGTAGGCGCGGTCATCGCGCGCCCGGCCTCTGAGCACATGCGTGGCAACACCGCGGACACCTGTCACCAGGCCTCCATGCTGAATCCGCCCATCGGGGTACAGCAGCTTGGCGCCGACGCAGCCCACGTGAGGGCGGACGGCCAGCGACACCATCTCCGAAAGCCAATCGGCGTCCATCACTTCCACGTCGTTGTTCAGCAGAAGCAGGAACTCACCCGAGGCCTCGCGCGCCGCACGGTTGTTCAGCCGCGAATAATTGAACGGGCCATCGTCTCGCAGGACCCGGGCTGTGCCCGCGCGCACCAGTTGCTGCAGGTAATCCAGCGTGGCGGCCTCGGCAGAGCCGTTGTCGACGATGATCAGCTCCAACGGCCGGTAGCGCGTCTTGCTCAGCACCGATTCGACGCACACCTTGAGCAAGTCCAGCCTGTCCCGGGTGGGAATGACGATGCTGACCAGCGGCGCGGCATCCGGAAGGGGATAGGACACGCGGATGGTGGAGGACTTCTCGTCCCAGCAAGCCCGCGCGCCGGGCACCGCCTGGGCCACGTGATCGGCCACGGCCTTGACGCCCGCCTCGCTGGCATAGCTCTTGTTGCCCAGGCTCAGGGCTGTACTGCCCGAATGGGCCCGCCAGTGATACAGCACACGGGGGATATGCCCCACCCGCTCGCCGCCCACCTTCGCGATATAGCGCAGGAACAGATCATGGTCCTGCGCACCGTCGAAGCCCGGGCGGAAGCCGCCGATTTCAAGGAGCACATCCAGCCGCATCGCCACCAGGTGGCACAGGTAGTTCTGGGCCAGCAGCATTTCCTGACCGAAGCCCGGCTTGAAAAAGGGCTCGTAGCGCTGTCCCTCGTCGGTGACCTTGTCCCGGTCCGAATACCAGAACGCCACCTGCGGATCCTTGGCCACGAAGGCGGCCACCCAAGCCAGCGCATCGACCGCCAGCAGATCATCCTGATCGCACAGGATGACCCACTCTCCGGTGGCCATGCGCAGGGCATCGTTGCTGGCCGCAGCGATGTGGCCGTTCTCTGTACGCACATGGACCTTGATGCGCGGCTCGGCCTGCGCCATCTCCGTCAACAAGGCCGTCAAGGCGGCATCCCCGGAGGCGTCATCGGCGATGCACAACTCCCAATTCGCATGAGATTGGGCCAGAATGCTCTGCACCGCGGCCCGCAGGTGCGCCAGATCGGGGCGGAAAACAGGCATCACAATCGAGATCTTCAGCGCGGCCCCGGTGGGCGGGCGCTGCTGCTCGTTCTGACGAATCCACGCTGCGTAATCCGGGGCAAGCTTGTTCACGCGTCGCTGCTGGACCCGTCGCCTGTTCCATGCCCTCAATGCCTTAAACATTCTTTCCCTTACGCGCCACGCTCCTGCGTCCTCATGCGACCCAAAGCCGGCCATTGTCGCTCAAAACGTCTTCAACCCCGCATTCAGAGGGGGAGACGGGCCACCTGCCGGATAATCGCGCCAACCGACGACTTCCTCTCACCCCCTCCATGTCTACGCTGACACCGATTGCCAACCGTATCGCCCAAGCCCATGATGACGCGCTGGCTACAGCTGGGCAGCCTCCTGTGGCCGAACCCAAACCTGCCCCGGCGGGGGACCAAATGGCCCTGCTGTGGCAATGGATTGGAACCAACCACTACTTCAACAGCAAGCTGTGGGCGGAAGAGGATCTGGCCCGCCGCACCACCGTCAGCGATACCGAAATCGCCCAAAACAAGCGCGCCATCGACAAATTCAACCAGGCTCGCAATGACGCCACAGAGCGCATCGACGAGATCCTCCTGACCGCCTTGGGCCTTGTGGATCCGGCTTCGGCCCAGACCGATAACCCCAAGTCGGCCGTCCCGGCCAACGCCCGCCTCAACAGCGAGACCGCCGGCAGCATCATCGACCGCATGTCGATCATGGCGCTCAAGATCCACGCCATGCGCGCACAGACCCAGCGCACGGATGTCGACGACGCACACCGCCGCAGCAGCGAGGTCAAGCTCGACAAGCTGCTCGAGCAGCGATCGGATCTGGGCAACGGTCTGGATCAACTGCTGGCCGACACCCAGGCCGGCAAGGCCTATTTCAAGGTCTACAGGCAGTTCAAGATGTACAACGACCCGCGTTTCAATCCGGCGCTGGTCGCCGAGCAGCTGCGCTCCGCCTCGCAATGAGGGTGCTGATCGTCAAGACCAGCTCCATGGGCGATGTGGTGCATGCGCTGCCCGCGGTCAGCGACATGCGGCAGGCCATGCCACACATCCAGATCGACTGGCTGGTCGAAAAAAGCTTTGCCGGCATCTCTGCTCAGCATCGCGCGGTCGACCGGGTCATCACACTGCAATGGCGCAAATGGCGCAAGTCACTGCGCAGCCCGGACACACGCGCGGCTCTGCGCACCTGGCGGCAAGAGATGCAGCAGACCCCCTACGAACTCATCATCGACATGCAGGGCCTGGTCAAGAGCGCCCTTTTCGCGTGTTTTGCCAGGGGGCCCCGAGCCGGTTACGACTGGCAAAGCATCCGTGAACCACTGGCCTCGCTGACGTACCAGCGGCGGGCCCGGGTTTCGCGCGACTTGCATGCAGTCGATCGTTGCCGGCAACTGGCCTCGCAGCTGCTGGGCTATGCCCTGCCGGGCAGCCCGCCGGATTTCGGCCTGGCACCCAGCCCCGATGCCTGGGCGCCTGGCGATGGGCCGTATGCCGTACTGATTCCTTGCGCCAGCCGCCCCGAAAAGCTCTGGCCGCCCGAGCACTGGGTCGCCATCGGCAAGTCCCTCAAACAGCGCGGCTGGCAGGTCGCCATCATGTGGGGCAACCCGACCGAACACAAACTGGCCCAATACATTGCGGACCAGATTGGCGGCGCCGTCCCACCTTTCCTGAGCGTCATGCAGGCCGCGGACACCCTCGCTCATGCGCGGGTGGTGGTGGGCCTTGACACAGGCATGAGCCACTTGGCCGCCGCGCACGGCCGCCCCATCGTGGGCATCTATTGCGACCACGAGCCCAGCCTGGCAGGGCTCATGGGGCCTGGTCCGCTCATCAGCCTGGGCGGCAAAGGGCAGGTTCCCGCGCTGGCGGAGGTGGCCACAGCCATGGAGCAGGTGCTGGCGGCCGCCCCCCAGTCCCACGCATGAACGCGATGCCACAATTGACGTTTGGTTTCGAGAATCTGCCTTGAGCGCCCCTTCCATGGCCCCCGAAGACACCCGAACGCGCTTGATGCGCTATGTCCGCCCTCAGTGGCGCCTGTTGACCGCCGCAGTTGTTTTCTTCTTGCTCAGCTCCGCGGTCGAGCCGCTGGTGCCTGCGCTGTTCAAGAAACTGATCGATTCCGGCTTCCAGGAAGGCCTCAACTACCCGCTGTGGATCGTCCCGGTCGTCGTCATCGGGCTCTTTGCCATCCGGGGCACCTTCAACTTTGCAGGTGCGTTCGTGATGAACTATGCCTCGTCGACCATCGTGCTCAACCTGCGCCGGGACCTGATGAAGGCCGTGCTGCGCGCCGACTCCAAACTCTTCACGACCATCAGCCCCGGCGTCGCGGTCGCCAAGGTCATCAACGATCCCCAGGCTGCGTCCGGCGCCTTGAGCGGCTCGGTCATCTCCATCATTCGCGACGCATCCACCCTGTTCTTCCTCGTTGCGTACCTGATTTACCTCAACCCCAAACTCACCCTCATCGCCTTCGTGTCCATGCCCTTGATCGGCCTGAGCGTCAAGCTCATCCGCAAACGGCTCAACCGCGTGGGCGAGGCGGCCTACCTGGCGCAACTGAGCCTGGTGCGCACGGTCGACGACAACGCCCGCGCGTGGCGCGTCGTGCGGACCTTCGATGCGATGGATTTCGAGCTGCACAGGTTTGAGCAGGAGGCCATCCATCACCGCCGCATGACCATGAAGCAGGTTGCGACGAGCGCGTTGGTCACGCCCATCACCCAGGTGCTGGCCGCAGTGGGCGTCTCCATCATCCTCACCCTGGCCATCTGGCAGGCCAGCCAAGGCTCTTCCACCGTCGGCGAATTCGTCTCGTTCATCACCGCCTTGTTGATGACGATCTCGCCCATGCGCCACCTCACGGACGTCTTCACTCCCATCAGCGGCGCCCTCATCACGCTCAAGGGCGCCTTCGAGATCATCAACGCCCCACCCGAGCCCGACAACGGCACCGGCACCCTCGACGCCTGCAAAGGCCACATCGCCTTCCGCGACGTCTCCCTGCAATACGAAGGCGCCACCCAGCCCGCCCTCGACCACCTCAACCTCGACATCAAGGCCGGCGAGACCATCGCCCTGGTCGGCTCCTCCGGCGCGGGCAAGAGCACCGTCGTCAGCACCCTGCTGCGCTTTGCCTATCCCAACTCGGGCAGCATCACACTGGACGACACGCCCATCGACAGCCTCAAGCTCGCCAGCCTGCGCCGCCATTTCGCCGTGGTCTCGCAAGACATCGTGCTCTTCGACGGCTCCATCGCCCAGAACGTGGCCTACGCCAGCCCTTCCGGCGTCGACCGCGACAAGGTCGAGCGCTGCCTGCGCGCGGCCAACCTCTGGAACCACGTGGAAACCCTGCCGCAGGGCATGGACGCCGAGATCGGC
>CAYPUS010000235.1:0-2562 GCA_964413815.1 uncultured Aquabacterium sp.
GCCAGCGAGATGGTGCGCGAGAAGCTGTTCCGCCTGACCGGCGATGAGCTGCCCTATACCTCGACGGTGGTGATCGACCAGTACACCGATGAGCCGCCTCCGCCGGGCAAGACCAGCGCCACCGGCCTGGTGCGCATCGCTGCAACGATCATCGTCGAGCGCGAGCAGCACAAACCCATGGTGATCGGCGACAAGGGCGAGAAGCTCAAGCGCATCGGCACCGAATCCCGCACCGAGCTCGAGCGCCTGATGGGGCGCAAGGTCTTCCTGGAGGTGTGGGTGAAGGTGCGCTCGGGCTGGGCGGACGACGAGGCGCGCCTGCGCACCTACGGCTACGAATAAGCCGCCTTTAGCCGGCCGGACCTGATCGTGGCACGTGCCCCCCAACGTCCCGCAAGCGCAGCCTTCGTGCTGCACAGCCACGACTGGAGCGAGTCGAGCCTGATCCTCGATCTCTTCACGCGTCAGCATGGGCGCGTGGTGGCCGTGGCCAAGGGCGCCAAGCGCCCGTATTCGCAGCTGCGGCCGGTGCTGATGCCCTTCCAGCAGCTGAACGTGGGCTTTGGCGTCAAGCGCGCCGAAGACGCCGAGGTGTGGCTCTTGCGCCAGGCCGAGTGGGCGGGTGGCGCGGCATGGCCTGGCGGCGCGGCCTTGCTGCCGGGCTTTTACCTCAACGAGTTGCTGATGCGCCTGATGGTGCGCCATGACCCGCACCCCGCGCTTTTCGATGCTTATGCGCAAACCTTGCAGGCCATGGGCGATCCGGCCCTGCTGCAGGCCGCCTTGCGGGCCTTCGAGCTGATCCTGCTGCGCCGGCTGGGCCATCTGCCGGACCTGTCCGTCGAAACCGTGGATGGACATGAGGTCCGCCCGGGGCGCGCCTATGAGCTCCATCCTGAACTTGGCGTGGCGGCCACGCGCTGGGCCAGTGAGCCGGGTGCGGGGCCGGTGGTGCTGGACGGCCAAACGCTGGCCGACCTTGAAAAAGCCCTGCCGATGGGCGTGCCTGCAACGATGGCCGCCTGCATACCCGTATTGGGTGAGCTCAAGGCACTGTCGCGCACATTGATTCACTATCATCTTGGTTCACAGACGCTGCGCACGCGGCAGCTGATGATGGAACTGCAACAACCCTGATCCCATGACCTTCTCTGGCTCCCAACTGACCGCCGTGGATGCGCCGCTGCTCGGCGTGAACATCGACCATGTCGCCACGGTGCGCAATGCGCGAGGCGGGTTCTTTCCCGATCCGGTGGCGGCGGCGCAACTGGCGGTCGAGGGCGGGGCGGACATCATCACCTTCCACCTGCGCGAAGACCGCCGCCACATCCGTGACGAGGATGTGGCCCGCCTGAAAGCGCAGATCGCCGTGCCGCTGAACTTCGAGGCGGCCGTGACCGACGAGATGCTGGACATCATCCTGCGCACGGCGCCCGAGCATGTGTGCCTGGTGCCCGAGCGCCGTCAGGAGGTCACCACGGAAGGCGGCCTGGATGTCGCCGGCCAGCGCGCGCGCATGGCCGACGCCTGCAGGCGTCTGGGCGACCAAGGTGTGCGCGTGTCGCTGTTCATCGGCGCCGACCCGGCGCAGATCCATGCGGCGGCCGAGGTCGGTGCGCCGTGCATCGAGTTGCACACCGGCGCGCTGGCCAATGCCTGGTGGGACGGCGATCAGGCCGCCTTGCAGCACGAGCTTCATCGCATCCGCGAGGGGCTGCGCTTGGGGCGTAGCCTGGGCCTGCGCACGCATGCCGGCCATGGGCTGGCCCTGACGGAGCACCGGCCCGGCGCCAGTGCCCTGGCGGTGCCGGCGCCCGGACAGGCCGCGGCAGGGGCAGACCAGCCCAGCAGCACGGCGCTGGTCGCCGCGCTGCCCGAGGTCAGCGAACTGCACATCGGCCATGCACTGATCGGCCACGCCATCTTCGTCGGCTTGCGCCAGGCCATCGCCGACTTCAAGGCGGAGGCCGTGCGCGCCCGCCGGACGGCTGCCGGGCGGCCATGATCGTCGGCATCGGCACCGATCTGTGCGATGCCCGCCGCATCGAAGCGGCCATCGCCCGCCACGGCGAGCGCTTTGCGCAGCGCGTGCTGGGCGAGGATGAACTCGCTGTCTACCGGCAAAGGCAGGCGGCCCATGCCCTGCGTGCGGTCCGCTACCTGGCCACCCGCTTGGCCGCCAAGGAGGCCTTCTCCAAGGCGATCGGCCTGGGCATGACCGGGCCGATGAACTGGCGCGCCTGCCAGGCCCTCAATGACGAGCATGGTCGGCCGGTGATCCGCCTCGGCGGCGAACTGGCCGCCTGGTTCCAGTCCCGCCAATGGCGGGCCCACGTCTCCCTCACCGACGAAGGCGATTACGCACAGGCCTTCGTTGTCATCGAAACCCAGCCCACATCAACATGAGCCACATCGAGCACGCACCGGTCGTCCTGGACATCGCAGGCCTGAGCCTGAACGAGGACGACAAGCGCCGCCTTCGCCATCCCCTGACCGGCGGCCTGATCCTGTTTGCGCACAAGGCCGTGAGCTGCGCCCGGCTCGACCAGTTGCGCGCAATCA
>CAYPUS010000235.1:2572-5348 GCA_964413815.1 uncultured Aquabacterium sp.
CCTGTTTGCGCGCAACTGGTCGAGCCGGGCGCAGCTCACGGCCTTGTGCGCCGAGATCAAGTCGATCCGCCCCGATGTGCTGATCAGCGTCGACCACGAAGGCGGGCGCGTGCAGCGCTTCAAGACCGACGGCTTCACCCACGTGCCCCCCATGCGTCGCCTGGGCGAGATGTGGATGAAAGACGGCAAGGGCGGGCAGGGCGCCGCGGCGCTGGCCGCCACCGATGCGGCCACCGCCTGCGGCTACGTGCTGGCCAGCGAGCTGCGCGCCTGCGGCGTGGACCTGACCTTCACCCCGGTGCTGGACCTGGACTGGGGCGAAAGCGGCGTCATCGGCGATCGCGCCTTCCACGCCGACCCGCGCGTCGTGACCGTGCTGGCCAAGAGCGTGATGCATGGCCTGCTGCTGGCCGGCATGGCCAACTGCGGCAAGCACTTCCCCGGGCATGGCTGGGTCAAGGCCGATTCGCACGTCGATATCCCGGTGGACAAGCGCAGCTTGAAGGCCATCATGGGCGACGACGCCAAGCCTTATGAGTGGCTGAGCACCTCGCTGACCAGCGTGATGCCGGCCCACGTCATCTACCCCAAGGTCGACAGCCAGCCGGCGGGCTTTTCAAGCAAGTGGCTGCAGGAGATCCTGCGCACGCAGCTGGGCTTCACCGGCGCCATCTTCAGCGATGACCTGAGCATGGAAGGCGCCAGCGTGGCGGGCAACCACACGCAAGGCGCCATCGCGGCCCTCAATGCCGGCTGCGACATGGTGCTGCTGTGCAACCAGTCGCTCGATGGCGGCCAGCCCGTCGATGCGCTGCTGGATGGCCTGAGCGAGGCCCTGGCCCGTGGCGAGTGGACAGCCAGTCCCGACAGCGAGGCGCGCCGCCTGGATCTGCTGCCGCAGACTGCGCCGCTGACCTGGGACGAGCTGATGCACCACGCGGCCTACCAGCAGGCTCTGTCCAAGTTGCCGCGCTGAACCTCTGAGGCGGTCAACACCGCCCGTGCAGCCCCCAATGACAAAGCCCGGCACATGGCCGGGCTTGTGGGGCGATGCGCGGGCGCTTAAGCCCGGCGCATCAGTCGGGCCGATCCGGCCTTCAGGCGGCGTGCTCGAAGGGCAGGGTGACCTGGCTCAGGTCCTTGCGGGTCTCGACCAGGATCAGCGGACCCTCGTCCAGCACGACCGGCGGCTTGCGCTCACGCGGCACATGGACCGGCTTGGGCTCGTTGGCGATGGCCTCCTGGGCCAGGCGGATCTTTTCGGCGTCCGAGTTCACCCATTCCAGGCCGGCGGATGCGGCGATGCCTTGCAGTGCCGTCAGCGGCAGCACATAAGGCTCGGGCGCGACGGCAGCGGCGCTCGCGGGTACCTGCTCGGGCGCCACGCTTTCCTGGGCCGCGGGTGCGGCAGGCGCAGCAGCGTAGGCGGGCACCGTTTCGGCCGCAGGCGCGGGCGCCTGGGCGGCCACCGCCAGCTCATCCGGTTGGTAATCGCCAGGCTGGGTGGCGGCAAAGGCGCGGTCTTCCGCATCGGCGCTTTCGGCATCCACGCGGCCTTCGGCCGGCAGGGCTTCTGCGCTGTCAGCGCCTTCCGCACCTTCCGCACCTTCTTCGCGGTCGCGGCGCTCGCCACGGCGATAGCGGTCGCGGCTGCGACGGCGGCGGCCACTTTCCTGGCCTTCCCCGGTCATCTCGCCTTCCGGCGCACCTTCGGAGGAGGCGGCAGCCGCGTCGGCGTCGGCTTCGGCGCTGGCGCCGTTTTGCTCAGCCTGCTCGCCGGCTTCCAGCAGATTGCCTTGCGCTTCCTCGCGCTCGCCACGGCCACGGCCACCACGACGGCGGCGACGGCCGCCACCTTCGCGGGTTTCGCCTTCCGCCCCATTGGCGGAGGCGCCACCCGGCACGTCAAGACCTTGCTCGGACGCGGCAGCGGCGGCTGCCAGGCCCAGGGCCTGTGCTTCTGCGGCGATGGCTTCGCGGTTGATCACCGGACGCTCGCCATTGCGCTCGCCACGGCCACCACGGCCGCCGCGGCCGCCACGGCCTTCGCGGTTTTCACCGCGGTTGCCACCGGCGTCTTCGGCGCCCACCGTCTCCGGTGCACGGTCTTCACGCTGGCGGCGGCGGTTTGCATCGCGGCCTTCACCGCCACGCTCGCCACCGCGCTCGCCCTTGTCTGCACGTTCGCCGCGGTCACGGCGTTCGCCCCGCTCACCACGTTCACCGCCGCGCTCATTGCGTTCGCCGCGGCGGCCATCCTTGCGGCCACGGCCCTGGCCGCCCTTGCCGCCGTCCTTGGCCTCTTCCTTGGCAGGCGTGACCACCTGGGCGGGCGCCGGCGTCAGCACCGGAGCCGGTTCCTCGGCACCACCGAACAGGCGCTTGAGCCAGCCGAAGAAGCCGCCGGACGATGCCGGTGCCACCGGGGCAGGGGCAGCGGCCACGGGGGCGGCCACAGCCGCCGGTTGCGGTGCGGGCTCGACCTTGGGCGGCGCCACGGGCGCGGGCTGATCGGGCAGCACGCCCTTGATCACCGGCTCCTGCTTGGGCTTGGCCTTTTCGCGGCGGGTGATGCCCACCTCGTCTTCCGGCTCCTCGATCATCGTGTAGCTGGCCTGGATGTTCTCCAGACGCGGGTCGTCGTGACGCAGGCGTTCCAGCTTGTAGTTCGGGGTCTCGAGGTGCTTGTTGGGCACCAGCAGCACGGTCACGCGCTGCTTGAGCTCGATCTTGGTGATCTCGGTGCGCTTCTCGTTGAGCAGGAAGCTGGTCACCT
>CAYPUS010000236.1:0-5304 GCA_964413815.1 uncultured Aquabacterium sp.
GAAGCAGGCCACGCCGTTGCCGAACTCGTGCGCATTGATGATCTGCAGCGCCTCGCCCATGTCCTTCACACGCACGCAGGCCAGCACGGGCCCGAAGATCTCTTCGCGGTAGATGCGCATGTCGGGTGTGACGCGGTCGAACAAAGTGCCGCCGGTGAAGAAGCCTTGCTCGTGGCCCGGCACCTTCAGCCCCCGGCCATCGACCAGCAGTTCGGCACCTTCGGACTGGCCGATGGCGATGTACTGCTCGATGCGATCGAGCGCCTGAGGCGTCACGATGGGGCCCATCTCCACATCGGGCAAGGTGCCCGGCCCGATCTTCAGCACCTTGGTGCGTTCAACCAGGCGGGGCATGAGCCGGTCGGCCGCATCGCCCACCAGCACGGCCACCGAGATCGCCATGCACCGCTCCCCTGCCGAGCCATAGGCCGCGCCGACCAGGGCGTCCACGGCGGCGTCGATGTCGGCATCCGGCATCACCACCATGTGGTTCTTGGCACCGCCCAGGGCCTGCACGCGCTTGCCCAGCTCGGCGCCGCGCTGATAGAGCGCATGGGCAATGGGCGTGGAGCCGACAAAGCTCAAGGCCTTGACCTGGGGATGCGCCAGCAGCGCCTCCACCGCGGTGCGGTCGCCCTGCACGACATTGAAGACGCCATCGGGCAGGCCGGCCTCTTTCAGCAGGCGGGCCATGAAGATGGACGCGGAGGGGTCGCGCTCACTGGGCTTGAGCACGAAGGTGTTGCCGCAGGCGATCGCCACCGGGAACATCCAGCACGGCACCATGCAGGGAAAGTTGAAGGGCGTCACGCCCGCGACCACGCCCAGGGGCTGGCGCAGCGTCCAGTTGTCGATGCCGGTGGAGACCTGTTCGGTGTAGTCGCCCTTGAGCAACTGAGGGATGCCGCAGGCGAATTCGATGATGTCGATGCCGCGCATGACCTCGCCTTGCGCATCGCTCAGCACCTTGCCGTGCTCGCTGGTGATCAGCGCGGCGAGTGCGTCCTTGTGCTGGTTCATCAGCGCCAGGAACTGGTTGAGGATGCGCGCCCGCCGGATGGGCGGCACCTCGGACCACGATGCAAACGCCGTCTGCGCGGCCTGGACGGCCTCGTCCACGGTCATGGCGGTGGCCGGGTGCACACACCGCTGCACCGTGCCGGCAGACGGATCGAACACGTCCAGGGCGGCGGCGCCACCTTCGGCCTGGGCATCGCCTGGCACGGCGGCGCCGGCGATCCAGTGGGGCACCACGGGCAGCGCGCCCGCTGAGGATGCAGCGACGCGCACGCCCTCTGGGGCGCCGGACAGGGAGGGAATGAGGGGCTGGGTGGACATCGGTTTCTTTCGGCTTCCACGCATCGCCAGGATGGCGGCGAGAGCCTCAGTCTAGGTCAAGGCGGAGGGTGCATGGCGGGGCGCAAGGGGCGCACAAACCGCTGAAGCAAAGGCTGCACCAGGGCCGGCAAAAACACCGCAAAAACGGTCGAAAAACAGGCTAACCAAGACGGGTTGAGCGGGTTTCCCATCTGCACATCCATATGTGCAACTTCATTAACGGAACCTTTCATGAGCAGATTGACACCGTGAACCCATGCTTTGCCCAGCAGGGAGGGGTTTGCACTTGATCAATTCGAAAAACCAAATGTTCAGAATTACATCAACGGATGCCGGCCTTCCGCCGGCACCGCACCCACATAGGAGACAGCCATGCCCCTTGCCCTCAAACCCACCGCGCGGACCTCGCGCATCCCCTTGTGCCTCGCCTTGCCCTTGACCTTGCCCCTGCTGCTGTCACTGGCCAGCCCGATGAGCTTTGCCGCACCGGTGGTCGGCCCCGAAGGCACGGCCTTTTACGATCTGCCCGCGCCGGTGCCGGCCGGTGACCATGGCGACCTGATCCGCTATCGGCCCACCGCCGCCCAACTCGGCGCCGACACGCCTGCGCACAACGCCTTCACGGTGATGTACCTGTCCAAGGACGCCTCGGACAAGGCCACGGTGGCCACCGGCATGGTGCTGACGCCCAAGAACACCACGCCCCGCGGCGTGATCCTGTTCGCCATGGGCACGCATGGCCTGGGCAGCGACTGCGCGCCCTCCAAGCAGTTGGTGGCCGGCAAGGACTATGAGGCCGCCAACGTGGCCGCCGCGCTGAAGGCCGGCTATGCCGTGCTGACCTCCGACTACGTGGGCTACACCAACGGCCAGACCCCGCGCTACATGGCCGGCGCTTCGCAAGGCCGCAATCTGCTGGACATCTTCAAGGCCGCCACACAGATCCCCGGCGTGGGCTTCGATGCCGCTGCCAAGACGGCCATCTGGGGCTATTCGCAAGGCGGACAGGCCGCCGCTTTCGCGGCCGAGCTACAAGCCAGCTACGCGCCCGGCATCAAGGTGGTCGGCGTGGCCCATGGGGGCACACCGTCGGACTTCTTCGCCATCTCGCGCTACACCAATAAGCGCAATGGCATGGCCTTCTTCCTGATGGCGCTCAGCGGCCTGTCGACGGAATACCCGACGCGCGTGCCCGTGCAGCTTGCGCTGAGCAACGCCGGCAAGACCATGCTCAATGAGCTGCGCACCGAGTGCGTGTTCAAGGCCCTGTTCAAGTACCAGAACAAGGACGTGTCGGAATACACCCTGCCCGGCTTCACGCTGGAGACGCTGATCGGTGGCGGTGAAGAAGGCCTGCCGGGCGTGCCGCTGGTGCTGCACGAGCAGGCCGTGGGCAACCGCAAGCTCGACTTCCCCATGTACCAGTTCCATGGCCAGGCCGATGAGTTCATCCCACTGGAGCAGGCCTTCAAGGTCAAGCAGGCTTACTGCGCCAAGGGCAGCACCGTGGCCTTCGACCTCTACCCCAGCGAGCACATCGCCACGCTCTTCCAGGCCGGGCCGGCTGTGCTGAGCTGGATCAATGACCGCATCGACGGCAAGCCCGCGCCCAATACCTGCGCCAACAACACGGCCCCGACCTCGACCGCCTTCAGCAACGAGGGCAATCTGACCGTCAAGCTGGACAAGTGGCCGCTGGCTGCCACGGTGGACCTCAAGACCCTCAAGCAGACCGTGGTGCTGCCACCAAGCACCACGTTCTCAGGCCTGTCGGATGTGACGGCGCAGCAGTTGATCGATGGCACGCTGGTGGTGCCCACCTTCAGCCAGTCGCTCAAGCTGCTGGGCATCGGTGCGCAGATCGCCATGCTGATCGAGCCGGTCAACAAGGTGCAGGGCAAGGTCTCGTTGAGCGAGGAGGGCATCTTGCGCATCGCCGATGCGACGCAAAGCGTCAACATCACGGTGCAGTCGGTGTGGGGCATTCCCTTCGGTCAGTGCAAGACGGAAAAGCCGGTGGACTTCCCGCTGAACTTCGAAGGCCCGATCTCCGCGCTGGGCGCCGGACAGATCGTCTTCCAAGGCAGCACGAGCTTCCCGATGATCAAGGGCTGCATCATTTCGGCGATCGTGTCGGCCTTCATGACCGGGCCGGGCCAGCAGTACACCTTCCAGCTCAAGCCGCCGGCCGCGAAGGCGAACTGAGCGCGCACCCATCGACGCGCACACCAAGCTCGACATCCATGCCAAGCATGTACGGCATCAGGGCCAGCGCCGCCTCGTGCGGCGTGGATTTCTCGCTCCTCTCGCTCCAGTTGGTTGGGGCTGCTAGCCCTGTTGGTGGCGCCGGCCCGGCGGCCGGCGCCACCTTTTTTTGGATGCGAGCGACTGGCTCAGCCGTCGAGCGCACTCTCGGCGAAAGCCTTGCGCACCCAGGCTCGGCGTTCGGCCTGGGCCGCGCGGGTGCGACTGCCCTTGTGGGCGCTCTTGGCCCAGCCACCCAGACCGCCCCAGGCGTAGAGATTGTGTTTGAGCACGTCTTCCAGGCTCAACTGGAAATCGGTGCGTGCCCAATCGATGGCCGTGTGAATCGCCATGCCGATGAGGCCACTGGCAGCCATCTCGACATTGATCTCGCGGGCCAGATCGGGATGGAAACCTTGCGCCAGATTGCGGATCACGCGCCCATAGCCCACCAGCTCGGACTGGCCCTCGCGCACGCGCAACTGGTCCATCCAGACGCCGTCGATCAGCACGATCTGAACGCGGCGCGGATCCTCCCGAACGAATTCGAGGAAGGCACGCAAACCCGATTCGACGAAATTGCGGTCGATGACGGGCGCACTGGACAAGGCCTCGCCTACCCGCTGAATCAACTGGTCAATCTCAATGCGGCAGACCGTTTCGAATATCGTTTTGGTGCTGTCGAAGGATTCGTAGAAATACCGCTCGGCCAGGCGCGCTTCCACGCAGATGTTGCGCATCGTCGCCTGGGCATATCCCACTCGGCCGAAAACCTCCGTCGCCGCTTCGATCAGCCGCGCACGGCGCAGCCGCGTGCGCTCTTCGGCGGGCACGCCCGAATAGGTTCTCGATTTGGAGGAGGGGGACGCTTGCGACGAGGACTTCAACATGGCTGACTCTGCTTATTCACCTCACTGCAACGACCGCGGCAGGCAGCTCCCTATCCGCCGCGCGTTAAACCCACATTATCCACACCCGGACGGGTTGCAAGCGGGCCCGAGCCAAGTTCTTGCAGAACACTTGGCGGCCTCTGTCGCACTGGGTACCGCGACGGACCATAACCTGAATTGGGAGCGCAAAGCGGTACCCGAATGGGTGGATGGCCGCGCAATTGTTATTGAGGTAAATCATCTGTCTGGCAAACGGCAGCCCCGCTACCATGTGCCGCTGAATTGGCGAGACCGTTTGTGCGTCTCGCGCTCAGCCCCATCGTTAGCACCGACCGGCCATGACACGCCAGACCGCCACCCCCACCCCGGACAAGATTCGCCCGGCCAGCGAGCGCCGTTATGGCGGCTTGTCGGCGCAAGAGCGCAGCCAGCAGCGGCGCGACAAATTGCTCGACGCGGCCATCCAGGTGTTCGGCACGCTGGGGCTGAGAAAGGCGACGATGCGGGACATCTGCAATGAGGCACGGATTGCCGAGCGGTATTTCTCGGAGCATTTCGCCTCGGCCTCCGAGGCCTATGAAGCCGCTTTCAAGCAATTGAGCGAGCAGGCGGTGGCAGCCACCGGCTCGGCCATGGTGTCCGCGCCGCTGACCACCCTGGACATGGCCAGGGCGGGCCTGGCCGCGTTCTTCCGCTTCGTCAAGGACGATCCGCGCCGCGCGCAGATCCTGCTGATCGATGCTTCGAGCTATTGGCGGCACGTGACCATCCGGACCCACCCGGAGTTGAACCGCCATGCGCAGCTGATGCGGCGTTTCGCCGAGATCCTCTA
>CAYPUS010000237.1:0-5287 GCA_964413815.1 uncultured Aquabacterium sp.
CGTGGCCGATGTGGATCACGCCGTTGGCATAGGGCGGGCCATCGTGCAGCACGAACTTGGGCGCGCCGCAGCGGGCCTCGCGCAGGCGCTTGTAGACGCCCTGCTCTTCCCATTCCTTGACCCAGCCCGGCTCGCGCTTGGGCAGATCGCCCCGCATCGGGAAGGCGGTGTCGGGCATGTTCAGCGTGCCGCGGTATTTGCCATCTTTGGCGCTGTCTGCGGCGGACTTTTTGTCTTGGCTCATCGAGGTTCTCGGCAAAGGCTGGCGGCGCACAGGCCCCTGGGGCCCCAATTGGCGTCACGTAGCTGGGAAATCTGCAATTCGGCTGGTCGCCCGGTCTGCCCCGCCCCGTGGCAGGCGACAGCGTTGACGGCCGGCCAGGCTTTCAGCTCAGGCGGCCAGCGTCAAATTCGGTCGCGGGTCGTCTGGCGGCCTTGCGCCTGGAAGAAGGATTTCGCATCGGCGATGTCCTTGTGGATCGCCGCCTGCAAAGCCTCCAGCCCGTCAAAACGGGCTTCATCTCGGAGCTTGTGCAGGAGTTCCACGCGGACGATTTTACCGTAGCCCCCCTCCGCGCCCAGGCGGGAGGGCCAATCGAAGCAGTGGACTTCCAGCAGCACGCGGCCTGATTCGGTCACCGTGGGACGCACGCCCAGGCTGGCGACCCCTTCGAGGGGCTGGTCGGCCAGGCCATGGGTGCGCACCGCGAAGATGCCCGAGGTGGCGGGTTTTTCATGGCCGAAGCGGACATTGAGGGTGCGGCAATCGAGGCTGCGTCCCAGTTTCTGGCCATGGACCACATGGCCGCTGATGGTGTAGGGGCGGCCCAGCAGCACGGCCACGCGGGCCATGTCGCCCTGGGCCATCGCCTCGCGCACCAGGGACGAAGACACGCGCTCGCCGTGCACCTCGTAGCTCAGCATGCGGGCCACGTCGAAGCCCTCGGCTTCGCCGGCCGCGTCCAGCATGGCGTAATCGCCAGCGCGCTTGGCGCCAAAGCGGAAGTCATCGCCCACCAGCACATAGCGGGCGTGCAAGCCGTTGACGAGGATCTCACGCACGAAGGCATCGGGGCTGAGCCCGGCCAGCCGCTGGTCAAAAGGCAGGATCACGACCTGGTCGACGCCGCAGCGCCCCAGCTCGAAAAGCTTGTCGCGCAGGGTGGCGATCCGGGGTGGAGCCAGGTCCGGCTTGCCGGCCAGGGCGGCGAAGTGGTCGCGCGGGTGGGGCTCGAAGGTCAGCACCGTGGCGGGCAGGCCGCGGTGCTGGGCCTCGCTGCGCAGCAGGGCCAGCATGGCCTGGTGGCCCCTGTGAACACCATCGAAATTGCCGATGGTCAGCGCGCAGGCGGGGGCCAGGGCGCCGTTGTGAAAGCCGCGAAAGACTTGCATAGCCTTAAATTATGGCAGGACGAGCGAGATGTCATCCACCCAGCGCCATTGCCCCTGCGGCAAATCCTGTGGCAGCTCAAGGGCGCCAATGCGGCTGCGGTGCAGCGTCTCGACGCGGTTGCCAACCGCCGCCACCATGCGCTTGACCTGATGGTATTTGCCCTGCAGCAGCGTCAGGCGCAAGGGGTAGGTGGCCGGCACCTCACCGGCCTCGGCGGGGGGCGGCTCCCCGATTTCCGCGGCATCGGCCCGCACGGCAAGCGGATCGTCGTCGAGCACCACGCCTTTGAGCAGCTTGTCGCGCATCTGCGGGCTCACGGGGTGCTTGCAGCCCACCTCATAGACCTTGGGCACATGGTGCTTGGGCGAGGTCAGCTTGTGCAGCAGCGGGCCATCGTCCGTGAGCAGCAGCAGGCCGGTGGTGTCCTGGTCCAGACGGCCCACCGGTTGCAGCCCCCGGCGGCGCAGGGGCACGGGCAGCAGGTTGTGCACGCCCGGCCAGGCGCCCGGCTTGAGCGAGCATTCGTAGCCCGGCGGCTTGTGCAGCATCACCAGGGCGCGCGCATGCGTGATCCATGGCAGCCCGTCGACCACCATGTGCAGGCCATCGCGCGGAAACACCGCATCCGGGTCCTCCACCCGCTCGCCCTGCACCGCCACGAGGCCGCGCAGCACCAGGCCGTCGCAATCCCTTCTGGCGCCAAAGCCCTCCTCGAACAGGATCTGGGCAAGGTGGGCGTGGCCGGCGGGCAATCGTGAACGTGGGGGCATGGCGGGAAAACGTGACGTGAGGCGTCAATGGCGGATCGGGCCAGGGGGATGGCCAAGCCGCCATTGTGCTGCCATCATCGGCCCCAAGCGCGAGCACGGAGGTCTGCCATGAAGGTCCACCACCTCAATTGCGGTTCCATGTGTCCCATCGGCCGGCGCCTGCTGACCGGCCAAGGCGCCTGGCTGGCGCCCGCGCACCTGTGCTGCCACTGCCTGCTGATCGAGGGGCGCGACGGCCTCATCCTCGTGGACACCGGTCTGGGCACGGGCGATGTGCTCGCCCCCCGGCGCCTCGGCCTGGGATTTCAGGCCTTGCGCCCGACCTTGATGATGGAAGAGACGGCGCTGCACCAGATCCGCGAGCTGGGCCTGGACCCGCGAGATGTGCGCCACATCCTGCCCACCCACCTCGATCTCGACCACGCCGGTGCGCTGGGCGATTTTCCGCATGCCGAAGTGCATGTCTATGCCCACGAACTGCAGGCGGCGCTGACCCGTCCCAGTCTGAAGGAGAAGCTGCGCTACGTGTCGGCACAGTGGGCCCACGGCCCGAACTGGGCGCCGCATGGCACGGATGGGGAGCGCTGGATGGGCTTCGAGTCGATCATTCCCCTGCCCGACACCGACGACGAGGTGCTGCTGGTGCCGCTGACCGGCCACACGGCAGGCCATTGCGGCGTGGCTGTGCGCGCGGACGCCGGTTGGCTGCTGCACTGCGGGGATGCCTACTTCCACCACGGTGAGATGGCGGCCGAGGCGAGCTGTCCGCTGGGCTTGCGGGTGTTCCAGAACCTGATGCAGATGGATGGGCGCGCCCGGCGCGACAACCAGCGGCGCCTGCGCGAGCTCAAAGCAACGCATGGCCACGAGGTGCGCTTGTTCTGCGCGCACGACCCGGTGGAGCTTGCCGAGCTGGCGCAACAGGATGCCTCGCGCTGGCGCCTTCCGAGGCACAGGGCGCAGGCGGCCGCCTGAAGCCGAAGGGCTCACACGGCCGCCTCAAAGCGCCGTTCAGAACCGCCGTTCAGAACCGCCGCGTCAAGGTCAGCATGTCGTTGTCGCGCTTCATCTGAAAACGCGACAGGAAGGAGTTGCCCAGCAGGATGTAGGGCATGCCCTGGGGCAGCACGGCCGCCTCCACGTTGTGCACTTCGACCTCCTGGATGCGCACGCTGGTCAGCGTCACGCGGTAGGCGACCACCACGCCATTGGCCGTGTTGCCGCTCATGCGCTCGCCCTTCTCGAAGGGGATGCCCAGGCGGCGTGCCTCGTCGGCCCCCATGGCCACCGAGGTGGCGCCGGTGTCCACCAGGAACTGCGTGCTGCGGCCGTTGATCGAGCCGGAGGTCACGAAGTGCCCGCCGGAGCCGGCCGACAGCACGATCTGCGAGCCACCGGTGCTGCGGATGCCGCCACCCACGCTCACCGGGGCGGCGCCCATCAGCACCGTCTGGCGCCGGCCATCGACTTCCACCACGGCCTGGTCGCGGCTGACGCTCACCACGGTCACACCCTGGTGCGTGTCGCCGGCTGCCAGTGCGCGCGGCTTGCCGCCATTGATCACCAGCAGGGCCTTGCTGCCCATGCCGCCACTCATGGCCACGCTTTGCGCCCCTGCCACACAGGGCAGGCACAGGGCCAGCGCGAGCCCGAGGTTCATCGTCGTCTTCACAGCCGCAGCCTCCCTTTGCCAGGAACTGGCATCTTCGCCTCTTTGGGGCGAGTTCAGTCGCGGAAATTGTTGAACGTCAGGGGCGCCTCGGTGAGTTCCTTGCGCATCAGCGCCATCGCGGCCTGCAGATCGTCGCGCTTGGCGCCCTGCACACGCACCGTGTCGCCCTGGATGCTGGCGTTGACCTTGAGCTTGCTGTCCTTGATCAGCTTGGTGATCTTTTTGGCCAGCTCCGCCTCGATGCCGGCCTTGAGCTTGATGGCCTGCTTGACCTTGTCGCCGCCGATCTTCTCGATCTTGCCGATGTCCAGGAAGCGGACGTCCACCTGGCGCTTGGTCAGCTTGTTGTTGAGCACGTCGCGCACCTGGTCGAGCTGGAAATCGGAGTCGCCCAGCAGGGTGATCTCCTTGTCCTTTTCCTTGAACTCGATGGCGGCGCTGGTGCCCTTGAAGTCAAAACGGGTGCCGATTTCCTTGGCGGTCTGGTCCACCGCATTGCGCACTTCCACCAGGTCCGGATCGAGAACGGTGTCAAAACTGGGCATTGAATTTCTCCTTTGTCTGCGAAAATTCTGCCATGCCGACTTTCTCTGCCGCTTCCGCCCCGCCGTCCCTCCTCGTCGAGAGGGGGGCGAGCCTGCGCGCCTTCAACACCTTCGGCCTGCCGGCCAGCGCCCGTGCGCTGGTGCGCATCCGCAGCGAGGCCGACGTGCGCAAGGTCGTCGACGACCCGGAATTCGGCCCGGCGCGCAAGTTCATCCTGGGCGGCGGCAGCAACCTGGTGCTGACCCAGGACGTGGACCTGTGCGTGCTGAAGGTCGAGATCATGGGCCGCCGGCTGCTGGACACCCGCGATGACGCCTGGATCGTCGAGGTGGGCGCCGGTGAATCCTGGCATGGCACCGTGCAATGGTGCCTGGACAACGGTCTGCCCGGCTTGGAGAACATGGCGCTGATCCCCGGCACCGTGGGCGCCGCGCCGGTGCAGAACATCGGGGCCTACGGGGTCGAGCTCAAGGACCGCTTCGAATCGCTCGATCTGGTCGACCTCGTCACCGGCCGCACCGCCACGCTGGATGCCGCGCAATGCCGCTTCGGCTACCGCGACAGCGTCTTCAAGCAGCATTTGGCGGGCAAGAGCGTGATCACGCGCGTGCGCCTGCGTCTGCCCAGGCCCTGGCAGCCGGTGCTGGGCTACATGGAGTTGGAGCGAAAAATCGCCGAAACCGCGCAGGCTGGCGGCGGCGGCACCCCGGATGCCCGCCAGGTCTTCGACTGGGTCTGCGCGATCCGGCGCGCCAAGCTGCCCGACCCGGCCGTGATCGGCAACGCGGGCAGCTTCTTCAAGAACCCGGTCGTCTCGGCCGAGCAATGCCGCGACATCATCGGCCGGGACCCGGAAATCGTCCACTACCCCATGGACGACGGCACCTTCAAGCTGGCCGCTGGCTG
>CAYPUS010000238.1:0-5264 GCA_964413815.1 uncultured Aquabacterium sp.
ACCCCCTGGGGCGAGCCGCTGTGGGCCACGCCCAGCGCCCGCACGGCCAGCCGCACGCGCTCGGCCAGTTGCGTGGCATCGGCCTGGCTGGTGTGAAAGAGCAGCATGACGAACTCTTCGCCGCCATACCGCGCCGCAAAATCGCCGGCGCGGCGCACGGTGCTGGCCAACACACCGCCCACCATTGTCAGACAAGCATCCCCTGGAGTGTGGCCATATGTGTCGTTGAAGCGCTTGAAGTGATCGACGTCCAGCAGGATCAGCGACAGCGGCACCTTCATGCGCGCGGCGCGGCGCCACTCCGCGGCCAGCACCGCATCGAAGCGTCGGCGGTTGGCCAGTCCGGTGAGTTTGTCCTCCCAGGCCATGCGCTCCAGGTCCAGGCGCTTGGTCACCACGTCCATCAGGTCGGCCTCCACCGCGCGAGCCGAGAGCCACAGCACCGCCGACACCAGGCCCACCACCATCCACACCATGCGGGCCTGGTCGAAGGGCAGCCAGATGGCGCTCAGCGCCAAGGGCGTCATCGCGGAGGCGGCAAAGCCCAGATAGATGTCGGGCATGGCGGCCATGCGCGGCAGACTGATGACACATGCCACGACCACCAGCACCAGGACCGAAGGAACCTGATGGGCATCGAGCCAGGGCAGGGACAGCCCGGCCAGGCCCCATGCGCCACCCGCCAGCGCGGCCGCCAGGCGGTGCGGCCCCAGCGATGACACCGGCACGAGCAGACCGGTGCCGCCCTTGCGCCGGCGCCCCATCATCCACTGACTGCCATGCGCGCCCAAAAAGAGCGCGAACCAGGCGAGCGTCCACAGACGAAAGGTCGGCCAAAGGATCAGGACCATGAACACGCCGCCAGCGGCGTTGGTCCACAGGCCGGCATCCCGATGCCGGTACAGGTGTCTCACGCGCTCGGCGGCGAGTTCATGCGGATCGAATCTGGAGACACCGTCTTGGGTCGACACGGGCGCGCTGCGAGAAATGATAAGGATGATTTAACGACACAGGCGAGGGGTCATCCTGTGGATCGGAGGGGGACAAACGATAAACGAATCAATACAGGCTTGGTGTAAATTTGTCACGTCTGAACCGAAAGCTGTTGTTGGTTCGTTCCAGAACCGTAACCGGCTCCACAGGCCCCTCTCTCTCGAAGGTAGACCATGAAAGTTCTCGCACAGATCAAGTCATTCATCCAGGATGAAGAAGGCGCCAGCGGCATCGAATATGCGCTGATCGCTGCCATGGTGGCGGCATCCCTGGCCGCTTTCGTCGGCGGCACCGATGGCCTCGGCCCCAAGGTCACGCAGATCTTCAAAGATCTGACGGACGCCATGCCCAAGAAGACCAACTGACAACGGCGGCCGCAGCCGCCCTCTCGTGATCCTAGAGGTTGCTTCATGCTGGCATCGCCGCCGCCCGTCGCCTGGTTGTTGTTGGCGTGGTCGGCGGCGATTGCGTATGCCGACCTGCGTTACCGGCGCATCCCGAACCTGCTGAGCCTGGGCGCATGGCTGCTGGCCGCCGCCGTGCTCGCCGCCAGCGGTCACAGCGTCCTCGGCCATGCCTGGCAAGAGGCGGTAAAAGCCGCCGGGCTGGCACTCATCCTGACCGTGCCGGCCTATGCCCTGAGGTGGCTCGGGGCCGGTGACGTGAAGATGCTGATCGCCATCGCGCTGATGACCTCCCTCGACCTGACCTTGCACACCGTGCTGCTGGCCGCCCTGGCCGGTGGCGCAATCGGGATTGTCTGGCTCCTGCTTGACCAGGCCCGGCGCCTGGCCCCTTTGGTGACTGGGCGCCCCGGCGTGGACCACTGGCTCGCGCTGCAAGCGGGGCAGCGGCGCATGGCCTACGGCGCGCTTTACACGATGGGGCTGGCCTGCAGCCTGTACCTGGAGTACGCACGATGAACCGCCTGAGCCTGTCACCCAGGGCCAGCGCGCGACGGCGCCAGAAAGGCGCGGCCGGCATCGAGTTCGCGCTGCTGTTCGCGATCTTCTTTTTCGTGCTGTATGGGGTGGTGAGCTACGGCATGGTCATGGCCATCCAGCAGGCGCTGACCCATGCGGCGGCCGAGGGCGCGCGCGCCGGCGTGGGCAAGCTCAACCAGACCGTCTTTGTCTCGTCGGCCGCACAGCAAAGCCAGCAAGGCAAGCTGGCCACGGATGCGGCCACACAAGCCTTGCGCTGGCTGCCCGAGGTGGCCCGCAATGTGATCACCGTCACGCCCGCGTGGACCCAGGCCAGCACCACCATCGACACCGGTACCGGCACCCGCACCGTGAGCACCTCTCAGTTGACGGTCACGGTCACCTATCCCCGCTATGCCGACAACCCCATCGCCCCGGTCATCACCCTGCCCCTGCTCGGGCAGGTCCCCCGGGTTCCCACCAACCTTGTCGGCATCGCGACCGCCATGCCTTGATCCACGGCCTGGCGCCTGAATATGAACAACACGGTTCTGAAAGTCATCGCGGGTCTGCTTCTGATCGGCTCGCTCATCGTGGCCTACATCGGCATCCAGTTGAGCCGGCAGCCAGCGGCCCCCGTCCCCACAGCGGTGAGCCCTGCGACGTCCGCGCCTGCCGTGCCGAAGGAGTCGGTCGTGGTCGCCGCGCGCCACATTCAGGCTGGCCACCGCATCACGGCGGCCGACCTTGGCAGCCGGGCCCTTGAGCAGCCGGCCCCGCAGGCTTTGCGCGTGGCCCGCGATGCCATCGGCAAAGTCGCCTTGAGCGACATCCCGGCCGGCACGCCGCTGTCCTTCCAGCAATTCGCCATCGAGTCCCTGGCCAGCCTGTTGGGCGAGAGCGAACGTGCGATCGCGGTCCAGGTCGACGAGGTGGCCGGCGTGGGCGGCTATGCGCAGCCCGGCGACCGGGTGGACGTGCTGCTCTTTCTGTCGGGCGGCCGCCAGAGCGATGAACGGCAAGACTCGGCCCAGGTCGTGATCCAGAACGCGCGCCTGCTGACCCTCGGCGAGGCCAACCAGATGGACAAGTACCGAGAGCAGCTCGAACAAGGGCAAGAGCCCTCCGCCGCCCCGGACGGCATGGCCCAGGTGGTCAGGAAACAGCGCCAGAACCTGCGCTCGGCGGTGCTGGCCATCGACAGGCAGGACGTCACTCGGCTGATGTTGGCATCCACGCGCGGGCAGCTGCGCCTGGCGCTGCGCCCATCCGAGAGCCTTGCCATCCGCACCGCCCCGCCCAGCCTGCAGCCTTCCGGCCTGGCCGACCACCAGTTCATCACGCTGTCGGATTTCGAGCGCGGCAGCACGCCGGTCAGGACCAAGCCCAGCACGGCATCGCGCGCCATCATCATCCAGGAGGGCAGCCAGGAGCGCCCGCTGGCCAAGGTCAGCCCCATTGCGCCTTCCGCGCAGGAGGTCGGGCTGTGAGTTACCGCTGTATTGCCGGCCTGGCCGTGGCCGCCTTCGTCTGCCTGGCACAAGCCGCCCCGCGCACCATCGAGATGACGGTCGGCCAGCAACGGACCTGGGCCCAGCCCCGGGACATCACACGCGCAGCCACGGCCGACAACGAGATCGTCGGCGTCAACGTCGTGGCCCCGCGTGGCGTGATCCTCACGGCCAAGAAGCCGGGCAGCGCCATGGTGTCGATCTGGGACGCCGCCGACAGCGCCGAGCCCAGTGTGCAATACCAGATCCAGGTCAGGCCCGCCACGGGCCTGAAGCCAGGCAGCCTGCTGCAGCATGGCAAGGACGTGCAGGTGGATGCGGCCGGTGCGAAGCTGCGGCTGAGCGGCGCGCTGTCTTCACTGGAGCAGCACGATGCGCTGACCAGGACCTTGAAGGCCCCCGATGACAAGGATGGCAACGCCCTCATCGATGCGAGCCGCTCGGAGTTCGACGTGCAAGTGCGCATCGACATCAAGATCGTCGAGGTCAGCCGCAGCCGCCTGCAAGCGGCCGGCTTCTACCATGACCGCATGAGCCCCAATGGGCAGGCTCGGGGACTGGGGGGGCCAGGCAGCCTGTCGGCCTTCACCGAAGAGAACGGCGCGCGCACCGCGACCAGCGCAAACGGCCGCATTCCCTTTGCCGATGCCTTCAACTTCTTCCGCTGGGGCCCCAACTCCCTGAGCGTGTTCAGCGCGCTGGAGGCCAATGGCTTTGCCTACACGCTGGCCGAGCCGAGCCTGACGGCGCTCAGCGGGCAGACCGCCACCTTCCTGGCGGGCGGCGAGATCCCCATTCCGCTGCGCACCGGCAGCGGTTCCGACAGCAGCATCTCGGTCGACTACAAGGAGTTCGGCATCCGCCTGGGCCTGACGCCCACGGTGCTCGATGGCCAGCGCATCGCGCTGCGGATCGCCCCGGAAGTCAGCGAGCTGGACGAGAACCTGTCCGTCACCCTGGGCGGCTTCAACATCCCCGGCCTGCGGGTGCGGCGCACCGAGACGACCGTGGCCATGGCCGATGGCGAGACCTTCGTGCTCAGCGGCCTGGTCAGCCGCCAGACCAGCTCGGGCGTGGACAAGTTCCCCATCCTCGGCGACATCCCCATCATCGGCGCCTTCTTCCGATCCAGCCGTTTCAACAGGGACGACAAGGAGCTGATCATGCTGGCCACGCCACGCCTGGTGCGGCCCTTCGCCAAGGATGCGCCGCTGCCGCCGCTGCCGGGCGAAGAGGTCCGCCACTACGACCCTGGCTACCTTCGTTTCCTGCTGCAGGAGTCCGGCCACTTCAATGCCGCGGGCAGCGGCTTTTCACAGTGAGGCGGTGACGCCATGGAAGCCAGACACCATTACCTCTTGATCAGCGACAACAAGGACGTCGTTCAATGGCTGCAGACCGCCTTGAACGAAGAAGGCGAGATCATCGTCTGCGACGCATCGAGCCTGGAGCGTGTCATCCAGCTGATCGATGCGGTCGGCGCACGCGTGGTCTTTTGCGAACTCTCGCCCCGGCAGACCTCGCGCGACGCGGCCTTCATGGAAGGGCTGACCGCGGCCAAGCCGGTTCTGCCCGTCATCGCCCTGGCCGAATCGACCGATCGCCAGACCGTGCTGACGGCGCTGCGCGCGGGCGCACGCGACTTCATCTCACCCGACATGCGGCCCAGCGAGATCATGTCGCTGGTGCGCCGGGCGGCCAGCCGCGAGGCCAGTGACCAGCGCGCGGGGCACGGCGCGGAAGGGGTGATGACGAGCATCATCAGCGCCCGCCCCGGCGCGGACGCGCCCATGTTCGCCCTGCATCTGGCGCTGGCCCTGCAAAGCGCCTCGCCCGA
>CAYPUS010000239.1:0-5215 GCA_964413815.1 uncultured Aquabacterium sp.
CGCCATCCAGGCCGCATCGGCCGGTGCCGCGGGCCGGGGCTTCTCGGTGGTGGCCGAGGAAGTGCAGCGTCTGGCCGAACGTTCGGGTGATGCCACCAAGCAGATCGCGGCGCTGGTGCGCACCATTCAGACCGACACGCAAGATGCCGTGGCCGCCATGGAGCGCTCCACGCAGGGTGTGGTCGAAGGGGCGCGCCTGTCCGATGCCGCCGGCTCCGCGCTGGGTGACATCGACCGCGTGTCACGCCGCCTGGCCGACCTGATTGAGCAGATCTCGGATCAGGCGCTCAAGGAAGCCGATCATGCCAACATCGTGGTGGCCAACATCCAGCACATTTTTGCGGTGACCGAGCAGACCGGTGAGGGCACGCGCTCGACCACGCAACTGGTGCGTGAGCTGTCCAAGACGGCCAACGAACTCCAACAATCGGTGGCCCGCTTCAAGATCGCGACCTGAGCCTGAAGAAGCTCAAAGCGCATTCGCTTTTGCGACCACCTTTGCCCCTGTCACCGAGCCCGCTGCGGACGACTCATGGATAGCTTGCATCAAGACGCATCCTCGCCTTCTGACGACCTCAGCGCCCTTGCGTGGGTGCACGAGGAACTTCGCAAGTCTCTGGATGCGGCGCACAAGGCGCTGCACCGTTGCCTGAGGGATGCGACGTCGGAAGACCTGTCCGACATGGACTCGATGGACCCGGCCATCTTGCGCACCGCGCGCCAGCAGATCCACCAAGGCGTGGGTGCGCTGGAGCTGGCGGGCGTGCCGGCCGCCGCGGCCTTGCTGCGCGCCAGCGAGGCGGTCGTCCAGAAGTTCGTCAACCGCCCGCACTCGATCAGCGCCGAAGCGGTGGCCGAGGTGGAGAAGGCTTCCTTCGCCTTGCTCGACTACATCGCGCGCCGGCTGGCCGGCAAGGATGTGTCGGCCATGGCTCTGTACCCACAGTACGAGGCCCTGGTGGCCCGCGTGGGCTCGGCCTTGCCCCGCCCGACCGACCTGTGGGCGCTGGACTGGCCCACCCTGTCGCTGGAAGCGCCGCTGGAGCCGCCGGACACGCTGGCACCGCGCGAAGCCGATGCCGAGACGGTCGATGAGTTCGAGACCGGCCTGCTGAACCTGCTGCGCCGCAACCAGCCCGATGATGCCTTGGGGTTGGCCCGCCTGTGTGCGGAGCTGGCACGGGGCGCCCACCTGCGTTCGGCGCACCGCGAATCGGCCACATGGATGCTGGCCAGCGGCTTCCTGGAAGGCCTGGCCGGCCGGCATGTGCCGCTGAGCGTGCAGGCCAAGCGGGCGCTGTCTTCCTTGCTGAGCCAGTTGCGCGTGCTGATGCGCGGGCAGGCCACGCCTTCCGACCGGCTGGCCAATGAACTGCTGTTCTTCTCGGCCCAGGCCGTCAATGTGCCGGCCACCGAGCAATCCGTGCTGGCGCGTGTGCGCCGCACCTTCGGCCTGGAGCGCCACAAACCGGTCGACCTGCAGGTCTCCACCCTGGGCCGTTACGACCCGGCATGGGTGACACAGGCCATCAAGCGCGTGAGCGGCGCCAAGGACGGCTGGTCGGCCGTGGCCGCTGGCGAGTTGCTGCGCCTGGGCGGGCTCAACGAACAGTTCTCGCTGGTCAGCGATTCGCTGCGCCGGCTCTTCCCGCAAGGGCAGGTGCTGGCCGATGCGCTCAACACCGCCGTGCACCAGACGGTGCAATCGGCCCAGGCACCCGACACCAGCCTGGCCATGGAAGTGGCCACCAGCCTGCTCTACATCGAAGCCAGCCTGGAAGACGGTGAGTTCGATGGCGCCGAGCAGCAGGCCCAGGTGCAGCGTCTGGCCGACCGCATCGCCGGCGTCAGCCGCGGCGAGCCCGCCCAGCCGCTGGAAAGCTGGATGGAGGACCTGTACCGCCGCGTCTCCGACCGCCAGACCATCGGCTCGGTCGTGCAGGAGCTGCGTCACACCCTGACCGAGTGCGAAAAGCACATCGACCAGTTCTTCCGGGATCCCAAGGACCGCACGCCGCTGGTGGACGTGCCATCGCAGCTGCAGGCCATGCGCGGCGTGTTGGCAGTGCTCGGCCTGGATGTGGCTGCCCAGGCCACCGTGCGCATGCGCGAAGCGGTGGACCATCTGCTGGTGCCCGATTCCGACCTGGACGAAGCCGCCCAGCAGGGCGTGTTCGACCGGCTGGCCACCAACCTGGGCGCCCTGGGCTTCCTGATCGACATGATGGGCGTGCAGCCCGCGCTGGCCAAGTCCCTGTTCCAGATGGACGAGGCGACCGGCGTGCTCGCGCCGGTGATGGGCCGGGAAAAAAAAACCCAAGATGACCCCGTAGAACTGGCCGCAGCCCACGCTGAACAGGCCGAACTCGAGCAGGCGACGGCCGCGGTCGAGGAGGTCGCGCTGGCGCTGGAGCGCCGTGACGTGCCCCTCAGCGAGGTCTCCGAGCAACTGCAGCGTCTGGCCGAGACACCGGCCGTTCAAGAGCAGGCCGAGCTGGCCGAGAGCGTGGCCGCCGCGCAGGCCGCCCTGGAGTCGGCCCAGGCCAGCGAGAACGAGGCGGCTTTCATTGCCGCGCGCGAGCAGGTCTCGCAGGCCCTGAGCGATTTCGCGGCCTCGGTTTCCGATGCCGAGACGCTGGCGCCCCAGCCCGAGCCCGAGCCCAATTTCCCTCCCCAGGCACCGCTGTCGCTTGCGCCCGTCGCGGCCACCGAGGCCACCGGGCTGGAGGAAGACGACGAGATGCGCGACATCTTCCTGGAGGAAGCGCGCGAGGTCATCGACAACGCCCGTCAGGCGCTGTCGGATCTGGCTGGCGATCCGGCCGATGTCGGCGCGCTCACGGCCGTGCGCCGCGCCTTCCACACGCTCAAGGGCAGCTCGCGCATGGTGGGCCTGCGCGAGTATGGCGAGGCCGCCTGGGCCTGCGAACAGCTCTACAACACCTGGCTGGCGACGCAAGCGCCCGCCAGCGCCGATCTGCAGGCCCTGACCGAAGAGGTGCTGGGCCATTTCTCCGGCTGGACGGATGCGATCTCCGCCAAGCAGTCAGCTGGCTGGTCGGCAAAAGCCGTCATCGATGTGGCCGACACCCTGCGCCTGCACGGCCAGCGCAAGCGTCTGGACGAAGCCGCGTCCGCGGCACCCGCTGCCGAAGCCCAAGGCGGTGCGGCAACGGCCGAGCCCCTGGAACTCTCCGAGGTGATCGAGTTCCCCGAGCTGCGCAGCGAAGTGGCCGATGAGGCTTTGGCCCTGATCGAGCCCACGCCCGTTTCGCAGGACGATGCCCAGGCCCCATCGGCCTTCCCCGACGCGGACGCCGACATCAGCGTCATCGACCCGAACACCCTGGGCGAATCCCTGCTGGTGGCGGATGACACCCAGCCTCAGGCGCTGGCGACGCACACCCTGCCGCTCAGCGAGATGATCTCGCTGGATCTCGATGCGCTGGCCAACCCGGCTTTGCCCCAAGCGGGTAAAGGTGCATCCGAAGGCGTGATCGTCGAGACCATCCGCAAGCCGGCCGAGCCGCCGCGGCTGTCGTCCTTCAGCGAGCTGCCCGAAGAGGACGCGCTGACACCCGTCGAAGTGAAGCTGCACGATCCCCGCGAATTCACGCAGCTGGACGAGCCGGAAGGCGACCCGACCGAGGCCGCTGCACTCGACGAGGCGCAGCCCGCGGGCGACGACGCCGATGAACAGGTCAAGGTCATCGGGCCGCTGCGCATTGGCATCCCGCTGTTCAACATTTACCTCAACGAGGCCGACGAGCAATCGCGCCGCCTCACGCACGCGCTCAATGAGTGGTCGCTGGAGCTGCACCGGCCGGTGCACGATGAGGCCATTGCGCTGGCGCACTCGCTGGCGGGCAACTCCGGCACGGTGGGCTACACCGAGCTGTCGCAACTGGCGCGCCTGCTGGAACACGCCTTGATGCGCTCGCAGGCCCTGGGTGGGGGCGAAGCCGATGCCGCGGCCTTGTTCAACGAAGCCGCCGAGGAGATCCGGCGGCTGCTGCACCAGTTTGCCGCGGGCTTTCTCAAGACCCCGAGCGACGAGCTGATGCGCCGCCTGGAGTGGTACGACCACGAAGCCTCGCGCCGCATCGAGGCGCGCAGCCTGGTCAGCGACCAGGACGAGGGCCAGGCCGAAGCCGAGGCTGATGTGCCGAGCGCCGCCGACCCCTTCTCGACGGCCTCGGGGGCATTGCAAGGCGAAGACGTGCGCCCCCTGGTGCCAGCCACGCCAGAGGGCGAGTTCCAGGGCGCCCCCACCGAGGACCCAGGCGATGCCGGCCGCCCGCACCTGCGTCTGGTGCGCCCGGACGATCAGGACGATCACACCCAGCCTGCCCCCCTGGGCGTGGCCGAATTCAAGTCACTGGAAGCCCTGCCGGACGACAAGGCCCTGCTGGACACCGCGGTGGCCGGCATCCACCTCACCTCGCCGGACAGCGGTCCGGTTCAGTGGGACGATGAGGCCGACATCGATGCCGAAGACAGCGTCGACGCCGACCTCTTCCCCATCTTCGAGGAAGAGGCCCAGGAACTCCTGCCGGAGCTGGCCACGCAGACCCGCCAATGGCTGGAGACGCCGGATCAGCCGGCCGCCGCAACGGCCTGCATGCGCACCCTGCACACCTTCAAGGGCGGGGCGCGGCTGGCCGGCGCCATGCGCCTGGGCGAGATGGCCCACCGCATGGAGTCGACCATCGAGCGCATGCTCTCGGCCGAGCGCGTGGAACGGGCCGATGTGGCGCCGCTGGAAGCGCGGGTCGACCGCCTGGTTGAAGTCTTCGAGGCCCTGCGCAGCCGCGACGCGCAGCGCTACGAACAGGAGACCGGCCAGGCGCTGGCGCCTGCCGAGCCGCTGGTGCATGTGCATGCCGCTCCTGAGTCGGCACCCCAGCAGGCGCTCGAGCCGGCATCCGGGCCAGCCCCCGAGGTCGCGCCAGTGCAGGACCAGGCAGGCGCCACGCCCGTTGTCAGCGCCGTCTCCGACGAGCCCCAGGCCACCCCTGGCGAGGCAGCCGGCACCGTCATCCCGCTCAACCGCCAGGCCCCCGAAGTCAAGCTCGCGCCCATCGACTGGTCCGGGCTGCCGCGTGCGGCACAAGCGCTGGTGCGTCGCACCGACCGTGACACCGCCGCCGGCACCACCCATGCCGCCGTCCGCGTGCGCCCGCAACTGCTTGATCGCCTCGTCAACCACGCGGGC
>CAYPUS010000240.1:0-5211 GCA_964413815.1 uncultured Aquabacterium sp.
GAGGCCGATTTCTACCGCGATCCGCTGTGGACCACGCAGCGCACCTGCATCCTCTCACTGTTCCTGCTGTGCGCCGGCGCCGGCCAGGCCGTGGCCACGCACCAGGGCCAGAGCTGGAAGCGCTTTTGGCGGCGCTGGAGCCAGATCGTCGGCTGCGCGCTGCTGGTGACCATCGGCAGCATGTGGATGTTTCCCAAGAGCTTCATCTACTTCGGTGTGCTGCACGGCATGGCGGTGATGCTGATCATCGCGCGGCTGAGCGCGCCCCTGGGGCCTTGGCTCTGGCCCATCGGCGCGGTGCTGTTGGCCTTGCCGCACCTGATCGCCGATCCCTTCTTCGACACGCGACTGACCAACTGGGTGGGGCTGATGACCCACAAGCCGATCACCGAAGACCATGTGCCGGTGCTGCCCTGGCTGGGCGTGATGCTGTGGGGCTTGGCGGGCACGCAATGGCTCATCCGCAACAGGCCGCACTGGCTGGCGTGGACCATGACCGCGCCAGCGGCAGTGGGTACTGCGCCCGCCATGGCGAGCAGCGACAATGACGGCCTGGCGCGCCGGCCCGGACCGCTGCGCCGTGGCCTGGCCACGCTGGGCCGCTGGAGCCTGAGTTTTTACATGGTGCACCAACCCGCGTTGATCGGCGGGCTGCAAGCCTGGCTGGCGCTGCGGGGCGGCGGCGCCTAGGCCCGTTGAACCGGCCGCCTGCGCCCTGGTGCCCTACCGCTTTTCCCCCTCCGACCGAGACCGATGCCATGAACCAAGATGAACTCAAGACCCTGGTGGGCCGTGCCGCCCTTGACTACGTAGAGCCCGGCAGCGTCGTCGGCGTCGGCACAGGCTCGACCGTGGACAAGTTCATCGATGCGCTGGGCGAGGCCCTGAAGGTCGATCCCGCGCGCGTGACCGGTGCGGTGTCCAGCTCTGTGCGCAGCACACAGCGTCTGCAGGCCCTCGGCATCCCCGTGCTGCCGGCCGAATCGGTGACCTCGTTGGGCGTGTACATCGATGGCGCCGACGAGATCGATCACCACGGCAACATGGTCAAGGGCGGCGGTGCCGCGCTGACCCGCGAGAAGATCGTGGCCGAGCTGGCCGAGCGCTTCGTGTGCATCGCTGATGAATCGAAGCTGGTGCCGACCTTGGGCAAGTTCCCGCTGCCTGTGGAAGTGATCCCCATGGCCGCCGCCCAGGTGATCCGTGCCTTCGAGCAGATCGGTGGCGCTGGCAAGGTGCGCGAGGGTGTCACCACGGACAACGGCAATGTCATCGTCGACGTGCTGGGCCTGTCCATCACCGACCCGACGCGTTTCGAGTCGGACATCAACCAGTGGCCCGGCGTGGTCACCGTCGGCGTGTTCGCACGCAACAAGGCCTCGGTGTGCCTGCTGGGCACCGCCAACGGCGTGCGCACGATGAGCTTCTGAGCCGGGCTTGCGCGTTTGGGCCGCGTGGCCCGGACTTGGCGCAGGTCATGGCTGGTGCGAGACGGCTTTGAACCAGGCCTCGGCCAGCCGGCGGTTGCCTTCCGCCGTCAGGTGATTGCTGTCCCAAAAGAGGTACTTCTCAGGTGTCGTGCACAGCTCTTTGCCGGGCTGGGTGGAGTTGGGCATCGGGATGCATGAATCGGTGATGTTGAAGCCGTCTGCGACCAGCAGGGGCAACTGCTCATTGGTGAAGGCCATGGTGTCGAAGGACTTGATGCTGGCCTGGGGGTAGCGCTGGCGCAGGTTCGCCAGGGCGATGGTCAGCACCTCGTGGAACTGCTTGCTGTATTTGGCGGCGCGTGCCATGTAGCCGGGCTCTTTCGGTTCATGCGCATAGCGGGCGCTGGGCGTGATGGCCAGGTCCGGCATGGTCGGGATGAAGAAGTGGCGCGCACCGGCCCGGTACAGGGCGTTGACCGCCTGCTGGATGTTGCCGGCGGCGGTGTAGGCGGTCGTCGCGTTGAAGCCGCCAATGAAGTAATAGTCATCGGGGCCGCTCCAGATCACATAGAGCGCATGGGGGTCGGCCTTGCCCGCGCCGGTCACCAGGCTCAGGATGTCGCTGAGCACGGGCACCGTCTTGATGATGGGCACGATTTCGTTGTTGCTCAGGTACTCGTTGACCTGGGTGAGCACCCCCATGGGCAGCACGACCAGCGAGCGGTAGCCGGTGGTCGCACCCGAGAACGAGTAGTTCTGCAGCGGCACGCCCAGCAGTTCGGCCAGGATCTCGGAAGACACCTTGCCGTTGCTGAAGCGGCCAGGCATGCTGGGCAGATTGGGCGAGCCCCGGCCGATGGTGGCCTCCAGGAAGTCGAACCACCGGTGCGTGTCCGTCATGCTGTCGCCGAACATGACCAGCTTGGTGTATGGCGTGGTGGTTTGCGTGGTGGATTGCGCCTGGACCGGCGCGGCCAGGGCCAGGGCGGCGGTGGCTGCCGCCACGCCCTTGAGCCACTTCATCATCCATGTGGTACCGAGCATCTTTCACCCCCGTTGAATGTGGCGGATCACGAAATCAAGCGTAGCGCGAGGGTGCTTGCTTTTGTCCCATTTATATGGGGGTTGGATGTGTCTGGTTGAAACGGCGCCAGACCCCTTCGGCCGCCGCCCGGCCGGTGGCCATGCTGGCGGTCAGCAGGTAGCCGCCGGTCGGCGCCTCCCAGTCGATCATCTCGCCGGCGCAGAAGGTGTTGGGCCAGCGTGAGTGGGTGAGCATGAGGCCATCGTCCAGGCTGTCCCAGCGCACGCCGCCGGCCGTGCTGATGGCTTCGTCGATGGGGCGAGGGCGGATCAGCGTCAGGGGGAAGGCCTTCAGGGCCTTGGCCAGCGCCTCGGGCGCGGCCAGTTGCGCAGGTGTCAGGCACTCGTGCAGCAAGGCCGATTTCAGGCCATGGATGCCCAGGCGGCTCTTGAGGTGGGTGGCCAGGCTGCGCGGGCCACGGGGGCGTAGGGTTTCGGCCAGCACCTGCTCAGGGGTGTGGTCGGGTAGCAGGTCGAGGTGGATGGTCGCCTGGCCCGCACGGGCGATTTCGTCGCGGATGCGGGCCGAGAACGCATAGACCAGGCTGCCCTCGACGCCGGTGTCGGTCAGCACGAATTCGCCTTGCTGGCGATGGGCCTGGCCTTGGGCGTCGGTGAAGGTGATGGCCACCGGCTTGACCGGCTGGCCAGCGTGACGTTGCCGCAGGTAGTCGCTCCAGCCGGCGCGGCCAGGGGCCGTGGGCGCCACATCGAAGCCGCAGTTGGCCGGCTGCAGGGGGGCAACGGCCACCCCCGCGGCTGTGAGCATGGGCACCCAGCGGCCGTCCGAGCCGAGCCGGGCCCAGCTGCCGCCGCCCAGGGCCAGGATGGTGGCGTCGAAACGGCGGGTCAACTCGCCAGAAGGCGTCTCGAAGCGCAAGGCGCCGTCTTCGGTCCACCCGAGCCAGCGGTGGCGCATGTGAAAGCGCACACCCCCTTGTCGCAGGCGGTGCAGCCAGGCGCGCAGCAGCGGTGCGGCCTTCATGTCGGTCGGAAAAACCCGGCCCGAGGTGCCGACGAAGGTGTCGACCCCCAGTGACCGCGCCCAGGCACGCAGGGCCTCGGGCGGGAAGTGGTCGATCGCGGGGGTGAGTGGCGCCTGGCTCTGCGCGAAGCGCGTCAGGAATTGGGGCAGGGCTTCCGAATGGGTCAGGTTCAGGCCGCCCCGGCCCGCCAGCAGGAACTTGCGGCCGACCGAGGGCATGGCGTCGAACAGCTCGGGGCGCAGGCCATGGCTGGCGAGCACCTCGGCGGCCATCAGGCCGGCGGGGCCGCCGCCCACGATGGCGACGGTCGAGCCCGTGGGGGGCGCAGCGGGAGTGGCGGCGCCGGGCATCCCGCCGGGCGCGCCCGGCAGGGCGGGGTCAGTCAAGGTGAAAAAGGGCGAGGCCCGGCGTCAAGCGTGTGGGTGTCAAGCAGGATCAGAAGCGGAAGCCCGGCGGCGTGTCGCCGGACGCGGGCGTGTTGGCGCTGTCGTCCCGCCGGGGGGCTGGGCGCGCGAAACCGCCATCGGGTGCCGGCGGCGCGGCATCGGGCGGCGGCACCAGGGGCGAAGGCGCGGCCCATTTGTAGCTGGGGGGCAGCACGGACTTAGCCGGGTAGCCAGCCGCGTCGAGGTAGCTGGTCCAGTCCGTCTGGTTCAGGCCGATGATCTGCTTTTGGCCGATGCGCAGCACCGGCAGCTGGTCGGTGCCTTCGAGCCTGGAGAAGGCGCGGATGTCATCCGCGGTGATGACGGTCTTTTCCTGGAAAGGAATGCCCCGGGCCTTGAGCAGTTCGCGCCCCGTGTCGCAGGCGGTGCAGTTCGTGCTCGTATAGAGGGTCACCGGGTACTTGATCGCGATGCGCTGCACCTCGAAGGGCAGGCCGTCGGTGGCGGACTTCGCGCCATTGGACCGGATGGCCTGGGCCGGCTGGTCGCTGGGAGGGCGGTCGGTGTAGGTGACCTTGCCGTCTGGGCCCACCACCTTGTAGAGCGCCCACGCCGTGGTGGGCGCCAGGGCCAAGGTGAGGACGGAACAAGCCAGGGCCAGCGAGGCCCGGGCGATCCGCCGCGTGGCCTGCCTTGAACGTACAGCGCTTTGCATGGTGTGGATCTACCTCTTGATCTGCCAGTGTCCGCCTGGGGTCAGCTCATGCCTTGGTGGCGCAGCAAGGCATCGATTTGGGGTTCGCGGCCCCGGAAGGCCTTGAAGTTCTCCATCGCGGTGCGGCTGCCGCCGGCTTCCAGGATGGCCTCGCGGTAGCGCCGGCCCACTTCGGGGTTGAGCACGCCCTGGGCGGCCGTGGCGGCTTCTTCGAAGGCCGCGTAGGCGTCCGCGGAGAGCACCTCGGCCCACTTGTAGCTGTAGTAGCCGGCCGCGTAGCCGCCTGCAAAGATGTGCGAGAAGCTGTGCTGGAAGCGGTTGAAGGCCGGCGGGATGTTGACGGCCACCTCTTTGCGCACCTCGTCGATGACGCCTTGCACATCGGCCTCGCGGCCGGGCTCGGCATGCAGGCGCATGTCGAACTGCGCGAACTCGATCTGACGCAGGGTCTGCATGCCGCTTTGGAAGTTCTTGGCCGCGACCATCTTGTCGAACAGCTCGCGCGGTAGGTGCGCGCCGGTGTCGACGTGGCTGGTGAGCTTTTGCACCACGTCCCATTCCCAGCAGAAGTTCTCCATGAACTGGCTGGGCAACTCGACCGCGTCCCATTC
>CAYPUS010000241.1:0-5208 GCA_964413815.1 uncultured Aquabacterium sp.
TGCTGCGGTCGATCTTGCCCAGCGGCTTGTCCAGACCCAGACGCTCCTTGCAGTACTTGGGATCTTCCCAGGCCTTGAGCGTGCACAGCACCTGTGCGGCGAAGGCTTCGTGGATCTCATAGAAATCGAAGTCCTGCAGTGTCAGGCCGGCGCGGGCCAGCATGCGGGGCACGGCGTAGGCCGGGGCCATCAGCAGACCTTCCTTCTTGTTGAAGAAGTCCACGGCGGCCACTTCGCTGTGCGTCAGGTAGGCAAGGGCCGGCAGGTTGTGCTCCTTGGCCCACTCTTCGCTGGCCAGCAGCACAGCCGAGGCGCCGTCGGTCAGCGGGGTGGAGTTGCCCGGTGTCAGCGTGCCCTGCCCGGGGGCGATCTTCTTGTCGAAGCAAGGCTTGAGCGAGCGCAGCTTTTCGATGGTCAGGCCTTCGCGCAGGTTGTTGTCCTTGCTCACGCCCTTGAACGGGGTCATCAGGTCGGTGAAAAAGCCTTCCTTGTAGGCGCGCGCCATGTTGGCGTGGCTGGCCACCGTCAGCTGGTCCTGCTCTTCGCGGGGGATGCCCCATTCACGGGCCATCAGCTCGGCGTGCTCGCCCATCGAGAAGCCGGTGCGCGGCTCGCCGTTCTTGGGGATGGCCGGCTTGACGAGCATCGAGGGACGGATCTTGGCGATGATGCCCAGCTGCTGGCTGGTGCTCTTGGCGCGGTTGGCTTCGAGCAGGATCTTGCGCATCTTCTCGTTGACGCCGATGGGCGCGTCCGAGGTGGTGTCCACGCCACCGGCGATGCCGACTTCGATCTGGCCCAGGGCAATCTTGTTGGCCACCAGCATGGCGGCTTCCAGACCGGTGCCGCAAGCCTGTTGCAGGTCGTAGGCGGGCGTCTCGGGCGACAGCGTGGTCGACAGGACGGATTCGCGCACGAGGTTGAAGTCACGCGAGTGCTTCATCACGGCGCCGGCGGCCACATCACCCAGGCGCAGGCCATGCAGGTTGAAGCGGTCGACCAGGCCTTGCAGCGTGGCGGTCAGCATGTCCTGGTTGGACACGTGGGAGTAGACGGTGTTGGAGCGAGCGAAGGGAATGCGGTTGCCACCCAGAATGGCGACGCGACGGATTTGGCTCATGGAGGCAGGTCCTTCAGGGCTGATTAGCGGTTGATGTTGGAATGTGTGTCTTGCGGGCGCTCAGGGCGAGGCTCAATAGCTCACGCGGCCGCGCAGGTGGGGCTTGTCGCCCTTGGCGTTGCGGACTTCGAACAAGGCCCCGTTGTCCAGGCGGGCCGACCAGAGCGAGGCCCTGGCAGGCAGGAACAGCGGGGTCTTGAACTCGACCACGACCTCGGCCTGGTCCACGTCTTCGCGTGGCATCAGGAGCGACAAGGCCTTGGCCTTGGTCCACATGCCATGTGCGATCGCCTTCTTGAAACCAAGGAACTTGGCCGTCAGCGAGAACATGTGGATGGGGTTCACGTCGCCCGAGGCGCGGCCGTAGCTGCGCCCGATGCCGCCGGCCGCGAAGAAATCGGCCTGGTGCGACAGCGGGGTGTCGTCCACCAGCGCGCTGGTGTACTTGGGGCCCTTGGGGTTGCGGATGCCCAGACGCAGCAGCGTCCAGGTGCTTTCCCAGACCACCTCGCTGCCACGCAGGGCGCGGGCATGGAGGTTGAAGGCCTGACCCTTGTCGTGCGCCAGCAGCTCGCCGGTGCGCATCTCGATGCGCAGCTCGTCGCCGATGTGGATGCGCTTGAGCAGCTTGGCCTGGTTGGCCAGGTGCACCAGCCCCATGCCCGGCCAGGGGAAGGCCTTCTTGTTGCCGAACAGCATCATGGCCAGCGGAAAGGCCTCGATGTGCGTGAACAACATGGGCACGCCGTGCTGCTTGGAGAAGCCGCACACGCGGGCATAGGCCGCCACCTTCTTGGCATCGACGATCACCTTGGGGCGCACATAGGTGACCTCCGGCAAGGCTTCGACCGGCCGGACCTTGGTCCCCGGCCGCACCGCGCCCCAGTTGAGCGCGATGGGGTTGGGGATCTTCTTGACTTCGATGATCTTCATGGGAATGGACCGATGAAGCGGATCAGGCGCCGATCAGGCTCTGGCCGCAGACACGGATCACGTTGTTCGTGACACCGGCTGAGGCAGGGCTTGCGTACCAGGCGATGGCTTCGGCCACGTCGACCGGCTGACCGCCCTGGCTCATCGAGTTCATGCGGCGGCCGGCTTCGCGGATGGCGAAGGGGATGGCGGCGGTCATCTGCGTTTCGATGAAGCCGGGGGCCACGGCGTTGATGGTGATGCCATGCTCGGCAAACAGGGGCGCGGTGCTGTTGACCATGCCGATCACGCCGGCCTTGGAGACGGCATAGTTGGTCTGGCCCATGTTGCCCGAGATGCCGGAGATGGACGAGACGCAGACGATGCGTCCGCCGCGCTTGAGGGCGCCGGAGCTGACCAGCGCCTCATTGATGCGCTCTTGCGTGGACAGGTTGACGTTGACCACCAGTTGCCACAGGTGTTCCTTCATGTTGGCGATGGTTTTGTCGCGGGTGATGCCGGCGTTGTGAACGACCACGTCCCAGCCGCCTTGGGCCTTGGCCGCATCGACCAGCTTTTGGGGCGCATCGGCGGCGCCGATGTCCAGCGCCAGTGCCGTGCCGCCCAGCTTCTTGGCCACTTCATTGAGGCCTTCCTGGGCCTGGGGCACGTCCAGGCAGATCACATGGGCGCCATCGCGGGCCATCACTTCGGCGATGGCCGCGCCAATGCCGCGCGATGCGCCGGTAACCAGCACCTTCTTGCCTTCCAGGGGCTTGTTCCAGTCCTTGGGGATCACCAGATCGCCGACGGGCTTGCCCACGCGCATCACCTGGGCCGAGACGTAGGCCGTCTTGGCCGACAGCAGGAAACGCAGCGAGGACTCGATGTTGTTTTCGGCGCCTTCGGAGACATACAGCAAGTTGGCGACGATGCCCTTCTTGAGTTCTTTGCCCAGCGAGCGGGTCAGGCCTTCGAGCGAGCGCTGCACGGTGGCCTTGCGGGGCGAGCTGCACTCTTCGGGCGGACGGCCGATGATCAGCACGCGGCCGCAGGGCAGCACCGAGCGCGCGGCATCGTGGAAGAACCAGTACAGGGCGTCGGACTGGGTGCTGTCGGACAGGCCGGTGGCGTCGAAGACCAGGGCCTTGACCTTCTCCCCGGGCTGGCCGTTGCCGCCCGAGCGGCCGGTGGTCAGGCCGGCCTTGTTGGCCGTGGCCACCCATTGGGGCAGCTTTTCGTGGGCCAGGCTCTGGATGCCGGCGCTCTTGAAGACGGCCGCGATGGCATCGAGCAGTTCGGGCTCGCCACCGCCACCGATCAGGACGGTGCCTTGAACGACGGGCTGGCCGGCCTTGTAGCGCTCCAGCGGCAGCGGCTTGGGCAGGCCCAGAGCATTGATGAGCTTGGCGCCCATGGGCGAGTTGGCAAAGTCAAGGTAACCGTCTTTCATTCGGAACACTCTTCGGTGGCGAGGTCAGCGGACGTGCACAGTCGCGTCAGACCAGGTTGATGAAGCGACACGCGCAAACGGCGTGTCAGCGGACAGGGCCTGGCGCCTTGCGGGCCAGGCCGGGGTCTTGTCAAGCAAAAAGGGATGACAAGGAAACTGATTCATGGGGCGATCAGACGCGGGCCGCGGCGGCGGGTTTGGGGCTGGCCGAGGCCGCGCCACCCGATGCGGGACCGGGCACCTGAGCGGAAGCTGATCCGGCGCCGGCAGTGGCCGCCGCATTGGACAAGGTGTCGGGCACGGCAGCGCCCGAAGCGCCAACCAGGGCCACCCCCGGCAGGTTCGCCATGGCGACGAACTGTAGCGCCTCGTTGGGGCCCGGCAAGGGGGCTTTGAGCGCCGCCACCATCAGCGACGTCAGGCGCGAGAGGATGACGGCCTCGTGGTCGCCCTGCTCCTGCGTGAAATCGCGGATCAGGCGCTGGGTGTTGCCGCCGGCCAGGATGCCCGACAGGGCGCCCATGGCGAAATGCAGGCGGAAACCCAGGTCCTCGCGGCTGAGTTCGGGCAGTGTGCGCTGGAAGGCGAAGAAGAAGCGGCCCAGCGTCTGGATGTAGTGGGTGTTGATGAAGTCGCGGATGACCGGCGAAGGGTCGGTGTAGGCGCGCCCCAGGAAATGCAGGTAGCGGTCGGCCAGCGGCGCATCACTGCGGAAGATGCGCACGGCCGGCAGGAACATCGCCACCAGCACGTGCTCGCAGCTCATCTTGTCGCCCAGCGCCGCCTCGATCGCGTCCAGCATGGTCAGGCGCTGTTCATTGAGGGGGTCTAGCCGGCGCGACAGCACGGCCTGGATCAGGGCGTCCTTGGAGCCGAAGTGGTAGTTGACGGCCGCCAGGTTGACACCGGCGGCGCTGGTGATCTGGCGCATCGACATGGATTCGAAGCCGCCGGAGACAAAAAGCGTCTCCGCCGCATCGAGGATGCGGGTCTTCGTATCGGCAGGTGAAAGCCTGGAGGAGGCCTGTGCCATGCGAGCTTGTCTCCAAAAAGTACGAACGTTTCAAACGCCCGTTTTATCGTGAGGCGCGTATGGTAAATCAGAGCGCGCCACTTGACACACTTCGAGGGGTCAATTTCCTCCCATTCCCCCAAAGTCCGGGGTCGACACCCCTCCTGGCGCTACAGTGCTGAGCGCGACGACATTAGGAGACAAGCATGGCCACCATCCTCTATCTGACCCAGATCCAGTTCGAATTCGGCGCCATCAAGCTGCTGGCCAGCGAGTGCGAGCGCGTCGGCATCCGCCGCCCCCTCGTGGTCACCGATGCCGGCGTGCGCGCCGCGGGCGTGTTGCAAAAGGCCCTCGACGCCCTGGGCGATCTGCCCGTGACCGTCTTCGACCAGACACCCCCCAACCCGACCGAGGCCTCGGTGCGCGCGGCGCACGAGGTCTGGCAGGCCCAGCGCTGCGACGGCCTGATCGCCGTGGGCGGCGGCTCCAGCATCGACCTGGCCAAGGGCCTGGCGATCATGGCCACCCACCCGGGCCCCCTGACCACCTACGCCACCATCGAGGGTGGCTCGCCCAAGATCACGGCCCAGGCCGCGCCCCTGATCGCGGTGCCAACCACGGCGGGGACCGGCAGCGAAGTGGCACGCGGGGCCATCGTGATCGTCGCCGATGGCCGCCAGCTGGGCTTGCACTCCTGGAACCTCATGC
>CAYPUS010000242.1:0-5201 GCA_964413815.1 uncultured Aquabacterium sp.
GTACTTGGCTACGAACCAAGGGGTCGTGGGTTCGAATCCTGCCAGCCGCACCAGATCATCGTGAAGAGGCCGTTCCTAGGCTGTACTAGTGACGGCTTCTTCATTTGTGACTCCGGTAAGCCGAGGCCACTTTCAGCGGCTGTAGCTCAGTTGGATAGAGTACTTGGCTACGAACCAAGGGGTCGTGGGTTCGAATCCTGCCAGCCGCACCAACATGAAGGGCTAGCACGTTCAAGCGTGCTAGCCCTTTCATCTTTTCAGGCCTGCGTCTTTTCAGCCGTTGGCCGCCACGCCCTCGCGGGGCGCCAGGCCCATGTCCTTGCCATCGGCCGCAGCCACCTCGACACGGTTGCGCCCACCCATCTTGGCTCGGTAGAGCGCCTCGTCCGCCATGGACAGCAGGCTGCGTGATGACACCTCGCCCTCGACGGCGATGTGCGCCGCACCGATGCTGACGGTGACATGCGAGGCGGTCTTGGAAAAGCGATGCGGCAGGTTCGCCTTGCGCATGGCCTCGCAGATCTTCTGCCCCATGCGCCTGGCCTGCTCGACATCGCAGCCCGGCATCAGCACGCCGAACTCCTCGCCGCCCAGGCGCGCGGCCAGGAATCCTTCCTTGGAAGCCGCGTCCTTGATGGCCTGCGCCACCCGTTTCAGACAGACGTCTCCCGCGTTGTGCCCATACCCGTCGTTGTAGGCCTTGAAGTGGTCCACATCCATGATCAACATGGCCAGCGATTGCCCTCGCCCTTCGCCTGCGGCGACGGCCAATTCGGCTTCGAAGTGACGCCGGTTGCTGATGCCGGTCAGGGGATCCGTCACCGACAGTTCGTGCAGCGAGGCCACCGCCGCATCCAGGGCCTGGCCTTGGCGCAGCCCCAGGCGCTCGAGCAGATAGTCCATGCGCTCGCCATGCTCGAGTGTGTAGCTGGCAATGAAGATGAAGCTGGTGGCCGTGATCAGCATCATCGTCACATCCCAGGCCATGACGGCCTCGATGGCGGTCAGCGGATTGACGGTGAACAGGAAGCCGCCCAGCGCGATGGTGGATGTGAGGGCGGTGGCCCAGAACGGCTGCCGGGACGCCACGCACGCAAACAGCGGGATCAGGAAGACCGTGGTGTAGCCGGCATACGATGAAGGCATCTGACTGCGCCCATAGACCATGCTCGTCAACACCGCGACGGCCGACACGTTCAGTGCGTAGATGAGCTCGCGCAGCCAGGGCTTGATGGGACGGCTGACGATCTGCAGATTGGCCAGCATGAATGCGGTCAGCATCCACTGCAAAGGCTGGAACCAGTCCGCCACATCGGCGATCAACTTGTAGTTGAGCAGCCAGTAGGCGTTCAAGGTGGCGATGCCCAGATAGCCGCTGATGACCAGGTACTTGCGGCGAAGCTCGACCTGCTCCTGCTTGTACTCGGACTCCAGGGCCGGCGTGAAGCGCAGCCAGACAAACTTGCTCCTGATGAGCGCGCCCAGTTCGGCGATCGAGTCGCCACCGGCGCTGCCGACCCGGAGCACTTCCGCGCCGTTGTCGGCCATCGGCTCCACAGACGCATCGGAGGGCGCTTCGGCAGAGATGACAGACACGTCGGTGACGGCCTCGGTCGGGGCTTCGGCGGGGGCAAGCGTGGCGGAGGCCGCCACACCCGACTCGGCCACCGCGTACTCACGCACGATGGCCCGGTTGCGGCCGGCTTCCTTGGCGGCATACAAGGCGGCATCGGCCTGGCTCATCACAGCCTGCCTGGCCACCTCGATGTTCACCTGACCGCTCGCCGGGACCCAGGCCCCGCCCACGCTCACGGTGACATGCGAGGCGACCTTGGAAGCCTTGTGCTCGATCGCCGCGGCGCGGATGCGCTCACACAGGGCCTGGCCGGCACGCTCGACCGTCTCCAGGCTTGCGGCCGGCAACAAGAGCACGAACTCCTCGCCGCCGATGCGGGCGGCGCTGCCGCCCTCTTCTTGCGCGACCTCGGCCAGAACAGATGCCACCACCTTCAGGCACCCGTCGCCCAATGGATGCCCATAGGTGTCGTTGTAGAGCTTGAAGTAGTCGACGTCGACCATGAGCAGCCCCACGGCCTGCCGCGCAAAGACGGCCTGCGACCAGGCGACGTCAAAACTGGCGCCAAACTGCCGGCGGTTGTGCAAGCCCGTGAGCGGGTCCCGGATGGCCAGCGCATGCAGACGCTCGCGCGCCAGGGCCAGCATCTCCTGCTGGGCGGCCTTGTGCTTGCGCATCAGGTAGCTGCGGCGCTCGCGGTATTCGAGGTAGTAGGCCACCCCCAGCGAAAACAGCATCGTGAAGCCCAGGTTCTGAGAGATCGCCAGATAGATCAGCTCCTGGCTGGGCGACGGCGTCTTGGCCAACAAGACGTACATCAGGCCGGTCGCCAAGGTGACGGACAGGGCCACGCGCATGCGCAGGCGGCACAAGACACAGAACCACATCACCACCAGGATCACATTGCCGGCATGCACCGAGGCCATCAGCGTCGGATCGCTGTTGGTGGCCATCACGATGCCCGAAGCGATGAGCAAGCCATTGAGGCCGCTGGTCCAGTCCATCAGCCAGCCCCGGCTCATGGCGCGAGTACCCACCCAGACCTGCACCATGAACGTGGCGACCATGAACACCATCAAGCCAATCCAGCCAGGCATCACCTGGTGGACGGTGGCCGGGATGACGTTCTTCTCGTTGGCGATGCCGATCCACAGGCTGGCCACGCCCAGCAACTCGCAGCCGAGCAAATAGAAAAACCGCTTCCTGCTGGTGTCGAGCTGGAACTGGCGTTCGATGGGCGGCGAAAAGCGCAACCAGCGCTGGTCACGCTGCAGTTCATCCGCGAAGACCTTGGCGGCCTCATCGGCTTGCAGGGACACGCCAGCCTCGGCAGCCAGTGTGACAGCGGGCGTCGATGTCAACATGTGAAAGGTAGCCGGGGCCGGACGCACCAGACCTTGGCCATCGCCAAGCTGGCGGCGAGGACCTTGTCGGTTGTCGAACGTTCCGGATTCCCCCGGCGCATCATCACGCATCATCCAGCCTTATGAGGGGTAGATGCATCCGCATCGGCACGAGCCGCCGACGCATTGAGGGCTAGCCCTGATGTCGCAAGGGTCTCAGTGTGAAAAGTCACACAAGCCGCGTTTCCCCGCGACGGCCGAGGCGAGGGTGTGTCCTTATTCCTCAGTCAGGGCGCGCGCCGCAGCCGCTTGCGCATCCACACCGACAGCAGCACCAGCCCCACCACGACGCCCCCCAATGCGGCATAGCTGCCAAGATCCGGCGAGCGCCAGACGGCCTGCAGCCGATCCATCAGCAGGAAAACGCCCAGGGTGGCCGGCAGCAGCCCGATGAAGCTGCCCAGCAGGAAGTCGCGCAGGCGCACGCGCAAGGCGCCGAGCACCATGTTGACCATCACGAAGGGGGCCAGCGGCAGCACACGCACCACGATCACCGTCACCAGCCCCCGGCGGTGCAGGTGCTTCGAAATCAGCGACAGCCGGCCTTTGGTCCAGCGGTCCATGGTCTGCGCGCCAGTGAAGCGGCCGATCCCAAAGGTGACCAGCGCGCCCAGCAGCATGCCGCACATCGTGTAAGCCATGCCCGGCCACGGCGGAAAGATCAGCGCCCCCACCGTGGTCAGCACCAGGACCGGCATGCCAAGCAGCACGGCCACCACATAACCGCCCAGCACGGCCAGCACGCCCAGCGGCGAGTCGGCCAATTCCTGGCCCAGACGGCTGAGGGATTCGGGCTCGACCCAGTGGTGCATCTCCGGGTCGCGCCAGAGCATGGCCAAACCCACCAGGATCGCCACATACACGCCCAACAGGGCCCAACGCCACGCCTGCCCAGCGGCAGCCACCGGCTTGTCACTCACACCGATCTCCATTTTGTGGGCGCATGCGCACGGCGCCCCGCTCGCCCGACAACGGGCTGGCGCATCTTGAGGCCAATGGCGGTCGGAACCAGCCGGGGCTTACCTTGAGGAGGGGCAGCTACCCCCGAGGACGCGGGGGTCGGCAAGAGGGTGCGAGGGCAAAAAAGGGACGTTCAGGACGCCCGTTGCCCCAGCAGCCAGCGGCCCACGCGCACGGCCACGGCCTCGGGCGTGACCGGGTGCTTGAGCACCTCGGCGCTGGGCGGCAGGCCGCCACGGCGCGCCAGCTCATGGCCGCTGCAGGCCGTGAGCACAAGGATGCGCATGTCGGCGATGGATTCGCAGCGCTCCAGCGTGCGCAGCATGGCCATGCCGTCCATGCCGGGCAGATCCAGCTCGGTCACCAGCAGGTCAGGCGCCTTCTGGCCGACCTGCAGCAGGGCCAGGTAGCCGGTTTCGGCAAACCGCAGTTGAACGGCCGAGCCATAGGGTTGCACGGCCTCGCGGCAACGCGCCTGCCAGTCCGGGTCGTCGGCGACCAGCAGCACATCCATGGGGCCCGTCGCGCGGGGCGCATGCATCGGGGGCTCTTGCATCGCCGCGGCCTGGAGCTCGCGGCGCACACCCCGGCCCCTGGCCAGCGGCTCGCCGCCCAGGCCGGTGCTCAGCGCCAGGGCCTCGACGGCGTTGTAGGGGATGCGGCGGTGGCCGCCAGGGGTCCGCGCGGCCGGCAGGATGTCGGCCTCGACCCACAGTTGAACGGTACGCAGCGACACGCCCAGCCGCTGAGCGGCTTCGCGGGTCGTCAACATCCTGGCGGCGGGACCAAGGGGGATCACATCAGACATCTTTGCGCCTTCCAAACTGCTACCCCCCTGTTATCGCCGGGAATTTCATTTTTTCGGAATAGCGCTGTCGGGGCCTGCCAAACATTCCACAGAACAATGCACGGAAATGGGGCTGGAGCGGAAATCGCGGGCCCTTGGCACAATTCGGCCATGAGCAAAGCCTTCACCAAGGAATCCGAGAACGAGGACGACGACGATGTGTCGCTGCCTCCGCTGCCCGCTGGCGGCAAGAACTACATCACGCCCGCCGGCTACCAGCGCTTGCGCGCGGAACTGCTGAACCTCATCGACATCGAGCGCCCCAAGATCGTCGAGATCGTGCACTGGGCCGCCTCCAACGGCGACCGCTCCGAGAACGGCGACTACCTGTACGGCAAGAAGCGCCTGCGCGAGATCGACCGCCGCATCCGCTTCCTGACCAAGCGGCTGGACATCGCCGAAGTGGCCGACCCCA
>CAYPUS010000243.1:0-557 GCA_964413815.1 uncultured Aquabacterium sp.
GCACGCCGGCCAGGTAGCCGTCCAGGATGACCGCGTCCACCGTCTCGAAGGGGGCCGGTACGGCCGCCAGCAGCATGTCGATTTCGTGGATCTCGGCGTCGCTCAGTGCAGGCGTGTTTTTCATTGGGGTGCGTTTTTCCGGTGCGTCAAAGCCCCAATTGTGCCGGTAAGTGCGTGCGCCGGCGGTTTTGTGCCGCCTGCCGTGGCGGGAATGCCGGGAATGCTTTATGCGTGGCGCTCCTGACCCTGACCCCCAAGCCCAAGGAGCTGCACCATGCTGGATACCACGTCACCCAAGTTCTCCCATGTTCGTCCCGAGGATGCCGAGTGGCGCAGCGATGGCCTGCGGGATTTTTTTCTCTACAAGGATCTGGGCATCAAGGATGCGACCAACGGCCGCGTGATCGCGCACCTCGTGAAGGCCAATCACGCGCCAGAAAAGGGCACCGGCTGGCACCGCCATGAAGCGGACTTCCAGATCGTCATCATGACCAAGGGCTGGGCGCGCTTCATGTACGAGGATCAGGAAACCCTCGTCAAGGCGGGCGACTGCGTGC
>CAYPUS010000243.1:567-4837 GCA_964413815.1 uncultured Aquabacterium sp.
CTGCGTGCATCAGCGGCCCGGCGTGCGGCACTTCCTCTTCGATTACTCGCCCGACATGGAGTACCTGGAGATCGTCAGCCCCGCCGACTTCGGCACTGTGGACGTCGAGCCCGTGTGCGGCGTGCCGGACCCCACCCCGTGGGACGGCCCCGAAGCCTGATCCAAAAGCACCCCGAAAGGCCCCCAAGGGACTCCCAAAGGAGCCCAGAGCACCGGGCTCAGAACTCCACGTCGAGTTCGTCGATGTCGGCGGGCTCGGCCTGCGCACCCTGGCGCCATTCCTTCATCTCGGGCTGCGACAGCATCAGCTCGCAATAGGCGCGGCAGGTGCCGTCCAGGGGCACGTCGTAGGTTTCAAAGCGCGTGCACACCGGCGCGTACATGGCGTCGGCGATGGTGCGCTGCGCGCCGAACAGGAAGGGGCCGCCATAGGTTTCCAGGCATTCGCGCCAGATGGCGGTGATGCGGTCGATGTCGGCCTGGGCGCGCGACCAGACCTTGAACTTGGGGAAGTGCCCCCGCAGGTTCATCGGCAGCGAGGCCCGCAGCGCCGAAAAGCCCGAATGCATCTCGCCGCTGATGGCCCGGCAATGCGCGCGGGCGCCCGGGTCCGCCGGCAGCAGGCCGGCATCGGGGCAAGCCTCGTTGAGGTACTCGGCGATGGCCAGCGTGTCCCAGACACGGATGCCGCGGTGCTGCAGGCTGGGCACCAGGATCGACGAAGACAGCAGCAGGATTTCTGCGCGCGTGGACGGGTCGTCCGGCGGCAGCGCGTGCTCCTGGAAGGGCAGGCCGGCAAAGCGCGCCAGCAGCCAGCCCCGCAGCGACCAGGACGAGTAGTTTTTGCTGGTGATGGTCAGCGTGGCGCTGGCATCGACGCTGGCAGAGCCCGTTTGGGTCGCGCCGGCGGCCCCTTTGGCGGAAGCTGCCTTTTTGGCGGAAGCGGTCTTGCGAGCGGGGGCTTTGGCCAGCGTCGACATGCGATCTCCTACGGGCGTGGGTGGGTTGCCTGATGCAGGCACGAGGGTCAGGTGAGCAAGCCCTGTGCCATGCGTCTTGCCACGGCGCCTTGCCGCACAAGTGGCTCGCAACTTGCTCAAGGCCTTCATCGGCCCGACTTTGTGGCCGCATTGAAAGACTGGCATGCTTTACTCGACGTATCAGGCCCACGACGATCTGCTGGACCCCTGGCGCACGGCGGCGCAAGGTTTTGCGAACTGGATGCACCAGATCTTGCCGGCCGTGGCCGACAACGCCACCCCGCATGCGGACTTCTGGATGGGCGGGGCCCTGACCCGCAGCCTGGCCGCCGCGGCCGACGTGTTCGCCCGCCTGCGCCTGACGCATGTGCGGCCCTCCTTCGGCATCGAGTCGGTCAGCTGCACCAGCGGTGACTACGCCATCACCGAAGAGAAGGTGATGAGCACCCCTTTCGCGACCTTGCTGCGTTTTCGCAAGGAAGGTGCTCCCGAGATGCCCCGCGTACTGCTGGTGGCGCCCATGTCGGGGCACTTCGCCACGCTGCTGCGCGACACCGTGCGCACCCTGCTCAAGGACCACGATGTCTACATCACCGACTGGCACAACGCCCGCGACGTGCCCCTGCGCCATGGCGCCTTCGGCCTGGACGAGTACACCGAGCACCTGATCCGTTTCCTCGACCGCATGGGCCCGGGCGCCCACATGATGGCCATCTGCCAGCCTTGCGTGGCCGCATTGGCCGCCACCTCGCTGATGGCGCAGGACAACCACCCCGCCCAGCCCCGCAGCCTCACGCTGATGGCCGGCCCCATCGACTGCCGCGTCAACCCCACCACCGTCAACGAGCTGGCCACCGGCAAGCCTTTGAGCTGGTTCAAGGAGCACATGATCCACACCGTGCCCTGGCGGCATCGCGGCGGCGGGCGCAAGGTCTATCCCGGTTTCGTGCAGCTGACGGCCTTCATGGCCATGAACCGCGAGCGCCACATCAAGGCCTTCGAAGACATGTACGCCGCCCTGGCCGGTGGCGAGCCGGACAAGGCCGCCCACGCCCAGGCCTTCTACGAGGAGTACTTCGCCGTGGCCGACCTGCCGGCCGAGTTCTACCTGGAGACGGTCGGCAAGGTCTTTCAGACCTATGACCTGCCGCGGGGCGAGCTGCGCTGGCGCGACACCCTGATCGAGCCGCGGGCCATCCGCCGCACGGCGCTGCTCACCGTGGAAGGCGAGCGTGACGACATCTGCTCAGTCGGCCAGACGGTGGCCGCGCAGGACCTGTGCCTTGCCGTGCGCCCCTACAAGCGGACCCACCACGTGCAGACGGGCGTGGGCCACTACGGGGTCTTCAGCGGCCGCCGCTGGCAGAACGAGATCTATCCGCGCGTGCGGGATGTCATCCACCAGACGACGGCCTGAGGGCCGCCTTCAGGGGAAGGTGATGGTGGGCAGCGTCGCGCTGACGTCCAGCACGATCTCCTGGCCATCCTGGTTCAGAAGGGTGGCGCGGTTGATGGCGAAGCGCTGGCTGGTGGCGCCATCGGCCACATAGGTGATGGCGGCGTCGCAGGTGCCCGGGACGTGACCGAACTCGGCTTGCATGGCGGCCTTTTCCGCATCGGTCCAGGCCCCGCCGAGGCAGGTGTAGTCGCCGGCCAGGCCCGACTTGGTCACCGAGACGAAGAACTTGCCCGCGTCGCCCTTCAAATGGCCCACATGGATCGCCAGACCCTGGTTGGCCGACAGCTTGGTGTAGCCCAGCTGGTGCTCGCCGATGAACTCGAAAGCCGGCGTGTCGTTGACCGTGAACTCATAGGCGCCCGCGGCCACACCGTTGTCCGACATCACGTGGATCAGTTGGTCCGGGATGCGGGGCAGGGTGGTTTGGGGGAGGTTGATGACGATCTGGTCGCCCGGCTTCGCGTTGTTCAGCAGCGTGGCGGTCTTCAGGGCGAATGCCCGGGTGGCGGCATCGTAGGAGACGGTGGCATTGTCACAGCTTGCCGGCACGAAGCCGGATGCCGTCTGGATGGCCGCCTTGTCGGCGTCATCCCAGGCCGCGCTGATGCAGTCGTAAGCCGCCGTCGGCGCACGCGAGCGCGCGACGGTCACGAAATACTTGTCCGGCGCACCGAGAAGATGTCCCACATGCACCTTCAGTCCTTCGGTGCCCAGCAGGCTCACATAGGCCAGGCGGCCTGGTCCGAGCACCTCATACTGCACCTTGTCGGCGAAGTCGTACTCGTGGACGCTCGGCTCGACGCCAGTGCTGCCGGGCAGGATCTGGATCCCGTTCGCAGGGGGCAGGCTGTTGGGACGGGCTTCGATGGTCGTATCCGATCCCCCTCCACCGCAAGCACACAACATCAAGGCGGTCAGCATGCTCAATGAGGCATGGGGACGGAACAGCTTGGACATGGCACCACTTCCTGAAATGACTTCCGTGACAATTTAACGGTTTTGCGGCCAAGCGCCCTCGGGGCTCCTCCGGGATGGACGCCCTCAGTCGGGGGATGATTTCGTGATATGAGTCCGCGCACGGCCGCGCGGGCTCGGGTTAGCCCTTGGCCAGCGATTCCTGCAGCTGCGCAAGAGCGCCCGGGTCCTCGATGGTGGTGAGGTCGCCGGTGGGCCGGCCCTCGCACATCGCCTGGATGGCGCGGCGCAGCAGCTTGCCCGATCGCGTCTTGGGCAGCATGCCGACGAAGTGCACGCGTGCGGGCCGCCCGACCGCGCCGATCTGCTCGTCCACCGTGCGCATGATCTCGGCTTCCAGAGCCCGGCACCCTGCATCGGTGGCCACCCTGGCCGGGTCGCGCGGGACCACGAAGGCGCGTGCCACCTGGCCCTTGAGCGCATCGGCCACACCCACCACGGCCACCTCGGCCACCGCGGGATGGCTGCTCACGGCTTCTTCGATCTCGCGGGTGCCCAGCCGGTGACCGGCCACATTGATCACATCGTCCGTGCGCCCCAGGATGAAGTAATAGCCATCCTCGTCGCGCATGCCCCAGTCGAAGGTGTTGTAGACCAGCCGGTCGGGGAAGGTGCGCCAGTAGGCCTGCACAAAGCGCGCGTCGTCGCCCCAGATGGTCTGCATGCAGCCGGGGGGCAGGGGGGCGTCGATCGTCAGCACACCCTTGCGATGCGGCTCGGTCAGTTCCTCGCCGGTGAGGTCATCGCGCAGCCGCACCTGGTAGCCCGGCATGGGCACGCCGGGTGAGCCCAGGCGCGGGCGGGCATGGCGATCGACGCCGCGCGCCAGGCCCAGGATGGGCCAGCCCGTCTCGGT
>CAYPUS010000243.1:4847-5198 GCA_964413815.1 uncultured Aquabacterium sp.
GCCAGTAGTTGTCGATCACCGGTTTGCCGATGGCATCGCCGATCCAGCGGGCCGTGGGCTCGTCCAGCGGCTCGCCGGCCAGGAACAGGTGCTTGAGGCTCGACACATCGTGGCGCGTCAGGCAGCCCGCGTCCTGCTTCTTGAGCACGCGGATGGCCGTCGGCGAAGAGAACATCACGCTGACCTTGTACTTCTCCACCAGCGACCACCAGATCGCCGCATCGGGGCGGATCGGCATGCCTTCATAGAGGATGGTGCTCATGCCCGCCAGCAGCGGCCCGTAGACGATGTAGCTGTGGCCGACCACCCAGCCGATGTCGCTGGTGCAAAAGAAGGTCTCGCCAGGCTGGC
>CAYPUS010000244.1:0-5194 GCA_964413815.1 uncultured Aquabacterium sp.
GGTCATGTCAGCACGCCCAACCATGGTCAGCGCTCATTTGTGCAGACCTTCCTTAAATCGGAGCAACTCAACCCGCGCCCAGCCGCTCCGCCGTCCAGCGCAGCAGATCCAGCCACATCTGGCGGATCTCGGCCTCCTGGGGCGTGCGCAGCGCGCTCGGCAACTCGATGGTCACCACCGGCACCTTCTTGTGCACACCACCATAGTTGCCCAGGCTGCCGGGAAAGATCCCGACCTGATCCAGGTAAAGACGGCCCAGCCGCTGCGGCGCCACCACGGGGCCATCGAAGTCCAGCACGCCATAAGGCGCATGCACCGCGACGATCAGATTGGGCTTCCAGCGCTCCATCTCATCGTGCAACCACTTCGATTCGGGCTCCGACAAAGGCTTCGGGCCCGGATAGCGGCGCGGGTCATTCTTCGTGCGCTTGGCCCAGTAATGCGGCGCTTCCTTGTCCCAGTTCGGCGTGGGGAAGTTGCGGTTCAGGTCCACGCCGTTGGCGTTCGTGCGCGTGGGGCCCGGCAGCAGCATGCCATCCGGGTTCATCAAAGGCACGAAACGCCAATGGATGTTGGAAGGCGTCTCCATCGCGGCGCTGATCCAGTGCAGCGTCAGCGCGGTGGAAGACAGCTCATCGCCATGGATGCCGCCCACCACCAGCACGCGCAGGTGGGCGTTGTCCGAGACCACATCGCGCTGGAAGATCGGGCGCCCGCGGATCGACTTGGCCGGGGCAGCCGCGACGGCCGCGCGCGCACAGACCGACTTGGACACATTGGGCAGACGGCGCGTAAGAACGTCGCAGAAGGCTTGCGGATCGGCCATGTGCGGCCCGGTGGCCTTGGTACCGGCCGGCACGGGGGGCTCGAGGCGGACGGGCGCCGAGGGCAGCTTGCGTTTGGCAGGGGGCTTGTTGCCGGCCTTGGACGCGGGTGCGGCCTTGGCAGTTTTGGCGGCCTTCGGGTCTGCCTTCTGGGTTGCCTTTGAGCCGGCATTTGGGCCGGCATTTGAGCCCGCCTTCGAATCGCCTTTCTGATCGGCCTTGGCCTCGACCGCCTTCGAGGGCGCCGGGGACACCACCTTCGCCTCTACCGCGCCATCGGCCTTCACACTGGCTTGCGCGAGGCCGCCCGTCAGGGACAACACCGCCAGCAGCGCGGCCAGCGACCGCCTCAGGCGCCACGACGAAGGCTTGGACAAGGGGCTGTTCATCGCATACATCATGGAAAAACCTCAACGAGCCAGCGATTTCAGGGCGTGCTTGATGCCATCGCTGACCGAGACATCGGGGGGGAGTTGCTTGAGCGCCGCCTGGGCCTCCTTGTCGGAGTAGCCCAGCGCGACCAGGGCCTGGAGGATGTCGCTTTGCGCATCACTGGCCGCCGCAAAACCCGGTGTGGCCAGCGCGGGCGCCAGCTTGCCCTTGAGTTCCAGCAGCAGGCGCTCGGCCGTTTTCTTGCCGATGCCCGGCACCTTCACCAGGCGACTGGTGTCCTGCGCCGCAACGGCCTGCGCCAGTTCGCTGGCGTTCAGGCCGGACAGCAGGGCCAGCGCGATGCGTGGCCCCACACCGCTGATCTTGATCAGCTCCCGGAAGGATTCACGCTCGGCGGCCGTCAGAAAGCCGAACAGCTGCTGGGCATCCTCGCGCACGATGAACTGCGTCAGCAGCGTCACCTTGGCGCCCAGCTCGGGCAGGTTGTAGAAGGTGCTCATGGGCACCTGCACTTCGTAGCCGACGCCGTTGACGTCAAGCAGCACATGGGGTGGCGAGCGCTCGGCCAGCACACCCGTCAGACGGGCAATCATCAGGAACGCGTTTCCTCAGGCAAGGCAAGGCGCGGGTGGCCGCCGCTCAACGCCGGAACAGCCCCAGACGCTGCGCTTCGAGCGCGGCCTCGGCACGCGAGGACACATTGAGCTTGCGGTAGATCTGCTTGACGTAGTCGGCGATGGTGTGGCGCGACAGGTTCAGCTGCTGGCCGATCTCGGGCAGGGTGAAGCCCTTGGCCACGCGCAGCAGCACCTCGTTCTCGCGGTCGGTCAGCTGCACGTGCGGCGTGACGGTGTCAGGCTGGATGGGCTGCTGGCGGGCCTGGGCGGTGAAGTACTGGATCACGCGGCGGGCGATCGAGGGCGACAGCGGCGGCTCGCCCTGGCTGATGCGGTGCAGTTGCTCGGCCAGTTGCTCGCGCGACTGCTCCTTGAGCAGGTAGCCGAAGGCGCCGGCCTGCAGGGCGGGGAAGAGGTGTTCGTCGTCGTCGTGGATGGTCACGACCACCGACTGCACATCGGGCTGCTTCTCGCGCAGGGCCTGCACGACCTCCACGCCGGAGCCATCGGGCAGACCCAGGTCGACCATGGCGACATCGAAGCGGACCGCGTTGACCAGTTCCAGCGCATCGTGGATGCGCGCGCTTTCGCTGATCTGCGCACCGGGAAACACCTGCAGCGCGAGGGTTTTGAGCCAAGCGCGGATCTCGGGCAGGTCTTCAAGGAGAAGGATTTGCTTCATGGTGGACTGGCCTCACTTCAGATCTAGGATAGCGGATGGCGTTCAACCACCCGCCGCATGGCGCATGCTAGCAGCGCCGGGGGCTGCTGGCGGGCTTGCCTGGCGCACCTGTTGCATGGTGGCGATTTCCAGCGGCAGGCTCAGGCGGATCACGGTGCCGAAGCCCGGCCCCGATTCGACCAGGCACTGCCCGCTCAATTGTTTGGCGCGGTGCTTCATGCTGGTCATGCCATGGCCCCGGTCGAGCCGGCCATCGAGTTCCATCGAGATGCCCTTGCCGTTGTCCTGGATGACGAGCACGAAATCGTGGTGCTCGAGGTTGACGTCCACCGAGATCACCACATGCGAAGCGCCGCTGTGCTTGATCACATTGCTGACCGCTTCCCTGAGGATACGCGTGGTTTGCACGTATGTCCGTGACGAAAGTGGCTCTTCGATGAGGTCATTGGGGTTGCGCCACTCGCATTCGATGCCCGCCTGCCCCAGGCGGGAGACGACTTCGGCGCGCCAGTCGGCCAGCGCGTCGGACAGCACCATGGGCCGGCCCGTCAGGCCGCGCACCGACAGGCGCATTTCTTCCAGGGCCTCGCGCGCCAGCGTCGAGATGCGGTCGTTGTCGCTGGTGTGCACGATGGTCAGCAGCTTGGCGCCCAGGTCGTCGTGCAGGTCGGCGGCGATGCGCTTGCGTTCCTTCTCGGCGATCTGCTCGACGCGCAACTCGGCGATCTGGTTGAAGTTGCGCTCGATCTCGGCGGAGATCTCCTGCACGCGGCGCTCAAGCTGTTTGCGGGCGCCTTCGGCCGTCTGCAGGGCGCGCGCGTAGACCTGGATCAGGCGCACCGCCACGGCCGCATACAGCAGCGGCATCACGAAATGGGTGATGTGCACGCCCCACATGCGCACCAGGCCGCTCTGGTAGGTCAGCTCGAAGCCCAGCACCGCGGCCACCACGCCCAGCGCCACGCTCATCAGCCAGAACTCCTGGCGGCGCGTGTTGCCCGCCACCCAAAGGAAGTAGCCAATGGCCACGAAGACTTCCAGCGCAAAGACCACATACCAGACGCGCGCACCCAGGAAGACGCGGTCATCGCCCAGCAGCAGCAGGCTCAGGGGCAGCAACACGCACTGGGCCCACAGCAGCGCATCGACGCGGCGCATGCGCTGGGCCAGCGAGGCATCCAGCAAGGCCTGGCCGGCATAGCCCAGCAGGAACTTCACCGCGAAGGCCGTCATGGGCGCGAACATCATCGCGATCAGCACCTCGACCGCCGCATTGGGCATGGGCACGGCGCTGAGCCACATGCGCCCGGTCATCATCGACCAACCGATGGTCAAGAGGCCGAAGTAAAGCAGATAGGGCAGGCGGCGCACCCAGGCCAGCCCCAGCGCGAACACGCCCAGCACGGCCAGGATGCCCCCCAGCACCTGCGACAGCGTGGTCGCCCAGAACTCCTCGCTCTCATACAGCTCGCGGATCTGCTGCAGCGGGCCGACGCTGACGGCCGCCAGGCCGCCGGCACGCTGGCGCGCGGTCACGCGGTTGATGGGGTAGCCGCCCACCTTCATGTCGAGCTGGTTGCCCTCGGTGCGCAGCAGGTGCATGGGCAGCGTCACCACATGCGAGCGGTAGCAGTTGCGGGCATAGGGCTCGCTCATGCGCCCGCCCCGATAGAGCAGGTGCCCGTTGAAATGCACCTCCACATTCGAGCAGGCCCGCTCGATGTAGACCGCCAGCACCTGCTCGGCCGGGGGCAAGGGCCTGGCGTCGAAGTTGAAGCGATACCAGACCGTGCCCTGGTGGCCCGGTTGTGTCAGGCTCCATTCGTCGGGCAGGCTCACGAGCTGGCCGGACTCGCCTTCGGGAAAGCGCGGCGCGGCGCTGCGCACGGCCCAGGCCTGCTCCAGCGGATACACGGCCGTGTCGCCGGTGATCGCGGCCACAAGGGTCGAAGGCCGCGACAGGTGCACGGTCTCGCGGTTGAGCGCGACCATGGCATAGGCCACGAACACAGCCAGGATGAGGCCCAGACCAAGCAACATCCAAAGGCGCCTCGAGGGACGTGCCAGGCGCCCGATGGTCCCGGAGGGCACCGTGCTGGGGGCCACGTCGATGTCAGCGTCCTCGGATCGGCTCTTTTGGGCCACGGATTGCCACCAGCGATGCAACATGATCAGGGAAGACTCCGAAAACCCTTGGGGCGGCATCGTTCGCACCATGCGCACGATATCCATGCGGATTTTCGCAAGATAAGTCACACGCCGAAGCTCAGGGCAAGCGACAATTTGCTGGCTTTTTCCAGTTTCCAGGGTTTTCATGCAACTGCGGCACAGCTTTTCTCCACCCGACAACACCCGCCTGGCGCATTTATGCGGCCCGCTGGATGAGCACCTGCGCACGATCGAGGCCGCCTTCGGTGTGACGATGACGCGCCGCGGCGAGCAGTTCCGGGTCGAAGGCGCGCGCGGCGTGCCGCAGCAAGTGGTGGCCTTGCTGGAGTCGCTGTATGCCCGCAGCGCCAAGCCGCTGAGCGCCGAGATGGTGCAACTGGCCATCACCGCCAGCCTGGCCGAGCAGCAGCGCGCGCGCACGCCGCGCAGTGGCGATCGGGCCCCAGACGTCACGGCCCTGCCCGATGAAGGCGCCGAAGGCCCCACGCTGCCCCCGCGCCGCGCCGACC
>CAYPUS010000245.1:0-5185 GCA_964413815.1 uncultured Aquabacterium sp.
CCTCGTTCAGCGCACTCGAAGTGGTGCCGCTGAAGGCGGCGCCCACGGCCATCACCGGCGTGGTGGTGCCCGCGAAGTACAGGTGGTGGAAGGTGCCGGGGATGCCGCCCAGCATGAACAACGAAGCCGATGCCAGGCTGGCCGTGGTGGCCATGTTGCGCGAGACCAGGCCCATGCTGCTGAAGACGAAGGCCAGGGCCGTGGTGGCGAAGACCTCGAAGAAGCCTTCCACCCACAGGTGCACCACCCACCAGCGCCAGTACTCCATCACCGACAGGCTGGTGCGCTCGCCATAGAAGAGGCCCGCGCCGTAGAACAGGCCGATGGCACCGACCGATGCGGTCAGCAGGGCCAGCAGGTTCTTGTCTTCACCATTGCGCTTCAGCAAGGCGGGCAGCACGCCGCGCAGCATCAGCACCAGCCACAGCAGGATGCCGACCCACTTGAGGATCTGCCACAGGCGGCCCAGGTCCACGTACTCATAGCCCTGGTGGCCCAGCCAGAAGTTCCACTCGGGCGGCAGCTTCTGTGCGATGGCCAGGTAGTTGCCGGCGAACGAACCCACGCACACGGCCACCAGCGCCCAGAAGAGCACGTCCACGCCCAGCTTCTGGAACTTCGGGTCCTTGCCGCCGTTGATGACAGGCGCCAGGAACAGGCCCACGGCCAGGAAGCCCGTGGCGATCCAGAACAGCGCGGCCTGGATGTGCCAGGTGCGGGTGAGCGAATACGGGAACCACTGCGAGACGTCGATGCCGTAGAAGTGCTGGCCTTCGACGGTGTAGTGGGCGGTGAAGCCGCCGATGAAGACCTGGAAGACGAACAGGGCCACGACCAGGAAGAGGTACTTGCCCAGCGCGCGTTGCGAAGGCGTCAGGGCGAAGCTGGTCAGCGGATCACGGGCCGGGGCTTGCGGCAGCGGTTCATCGTGGTTGCGCAGGAAGGCCCAGCCCCACACCAGGAAGCCGACACCGGCCAACAGGATCACCACGCTGGCGATCGACCAGACGACGTTCTCGCCGCTGGGATGGTTGCCGATCAGCGGCTCGTGCGGCCAGTTGTTGGTGTAGGTGACGTGTGCGCCCGGGCGCTCGGTCGCGGCGGCCCATGCGGTCCAGAAGAAGAACTGCGTCATGGCCTGGCGCCGCGCGGGGCTGGGCAGGGTGTTCTCCTTCATGGCGAAGCTTTGCCGGCTCTTGCGCAGGGCAGGGTCGTCCGAGAAAAGCTGGTCATAGTAGGCGGCCGTTTGCGCGATGGCCTGTGCACGGCGATCGCTGATCTGCAGCGCGCCGTTGGCATCGGTGCGGTTGCCGCGGTACTCGGCCTGGAGCGAGGCGCGCAGGGCGCCTTGTTCGGCCACGCCCAGTTGTGCATACGGCTTGCCGTGGTGCTCGTGGGCGGCGATGTCGAGCCAGGCGCTCAGCTCACGGTGCAGCCAGTCGGCCGTCCAGTCCGGGGCCTGGTAAGCCCCATGGCCCCAGATGGAGCCCAGCTGCATGCCGCCCACCGATTGCCAGGCGGTCTGGCCGTCGAGGATGTCGTCTTGCGTGAAGAGCTTTTGCCCGCTGGTGGTGCTGACTTCGGTGGGGATGGGCGGTGCCGACCGGTAGACCTCGGCGCCGAAGTAGCCCAGCAGCGAGAACATCACGATGCACACGCCGATCAGCGCGTACCAGTGCTTCTTGTACGGACCCATGGTGGTACTTCTTTCTTTTGTGGATGAAGATGGGGATGAGATCGAGCGCTTGAATCAGCCGCGTTCGAACAGCACGTTGTTCTCAAGGTGGATGTGGGCCATCAGGTCTTCGCGCAGCGTGCGCAGGCCGAGGTAGAGCGCGCGCCAGGTGTTGCAGGCGCCGCGCGGCAGGGTGATGCCGTTGGTGAGCGCTTCGAGCTTGGCGAGCTCTTCACCATGGTGGTCGTGCTCCATGCGCATCACGTTGACGGGCGGCAGGCTGGGGTGGCCCATGCCGCGCTTGTAGATGGGAAAGAGCACCATCTCTTCCTTCTGCATGTGGCTCTCCAGCTCCTGCTGCATGTTCTCCAGGTGGTCGGCCAGGCCCCGCGGGCACTCGGGGCGATCGCCATGCACGTGTTCGACGCGGCGGGCCAGGCGGATCAGCTCGGGCAACTGCTCGCGGTGACGGGCGTGGTAGCGCGTGAGGATGTGGTCGACCAGATCGGGGGTGGCGGCCTGGGCCCAGTCCACGACTTCATCGGCGTCGTCGTGCAGGGCATCGAGCTGAGCGGCGATCGCCGAGGCATCGAGGCCGGCCTTGTCGGCAGCGGTTTGCAGCGTTTGCTTGCCGCCGCAGCAGAAGTCCAGGTGGTGCGCGTGGAAGACGCGGGTGGCACCGGGGATGGTGCGGGCCAGTTGGCCCAGGGCTTGTTCGGCGTAGTTCATGTGGGGCTCCTTTGAGGCGGGTAATGGCTTGGATGCCTTTGACAGCGCAAGCGGCGGACCAGCTTTGGAGCCCTTCAAAATCAATCACTTAGAAAAGTGTGGGGTAGAATAAACCTGAATTCATTGGGTATAAACCACCATGCAGACGGTTGAAAACACCCTGATCGAGCACATGGCCCTGGCGGATCTGACCGTGAGCCTGCCTCGCGCCGTGCGCCTGCAAAGGGTGGTGGGGCAACTCAAGGCGCGCTTCGGTTGCGAGGCCGTCGTGCTGCTGCAGGAAGAGGGCGAAGCCCTGCGCCCGGTGGCCGCCGAAGGGCTCAGCCGCGAGGCCCTGGGCCGCGCTTTCGAGGTGGCGCAGCACCCGCGCCTGTCGACCATCCTGCTCAGCCGGGAGGTGGTGCACTTCGAGCACGCCAGCACCTTGCCCGACCCGTATGACGGCCTGGTCGAAGGCATGGCCGGCCACCCGCTGCCCGTGCACGACTGCATGGGCGCGAGCGTGCACATCGACGGCCGGCGCTGGGGTGCGCTCACGCTCGACGCGCTGCGGCCCGGCACCTTCAACGAGGAAGCCCGCGAGGCCTTGCTGGCCTGCCTGCCCTGGGTGGGCGCGGCCGTGCGCGTGAGCCTGCTGGAGCAGGAGGTGCAGGTGCTGCGACAGGCGAGGGTGGCCGCTGCATCCGGCAACGGCACCGACGCGGCCATGCCGGGCATGCGCACGGGCATCATCGGCCACAGCGCGGCCTTGCAGCAGGTGCTGCACGAGGTCGATGTGGTGGCGCAGTCGGATCTGCCTGTGTTGCTGATGGGCGAGACAGGCACGGGCAAGGAGCTGTTCGCGCAGCGCGTGCATGCCAGCTCGGCGCGGGCCAAGGGGCCGATGGTGCACGTCAACTGCGCGGCCCTGCCCGAATCGCTGGCCGAAAGCGAGCTGTTCGGGCATGTGCGGGGCGCGTTCTCGGGCGCGAGCACGGACCGGGCCGGGCGCTTCGAGGCGGCACGCGGCGGCACCATCTTTCTGGACGAGGTGGGCGAGTTGCCGCTGAGCATCCAGGCCAAGCTGCTGCGCACCTTGCAGAACGGCGAAGTGCAGCGCCTGGGCGCCGACAAACCCGTGAAGGTGGATGTGCGCGTGGTGGCGGCCACCAACCGCGCCTTGAAGGATGCGGTGAGCCAGGGCACCTTTCGGGCCGACCTGTATCACCGGCTGTCGGTGTACCCGGTGCATGTGCCGCCGCTGCGCGAGCGGGGGGACGATGTGCTGCTGCTGGCAGGGCACTTTCTGGAGGTCAACCGCGCGCGCCTGGGCTTGCGCAGCCTGCGGCTGGATGCGGCGGCGGAAGCGGCCTTGTTGCGCTATGGGTGGCCCGGCAATGTGCGCGAGCTGGAGCACGTGATGGGGCGGGCGGCCTTGAAGCTGCTGAGCCGCGGGGTGAACCGGCGGGACATCGTGACACTGACCGAAGACCTGCTGGATCTGGATGAGACGCCGGGGGCGGGGCTTGTGGGGTTGGCTGGCGCGGTGGGTGCTGGCGATGCGGGTGAGGAGCCTTCATCGGCCACTTCGTTGTCGTCGCCGTCGTCACAGGCTGGTGCGCCTGCCGGCCCGGGCATGCCGGGTCTGCGTGCGCAGGTCGAGCAGTTCGAGCGGGGCTTGGTGCGCCAGGCTCTGGATGCCGCGGGCGGCAACTGGGCCGAGGCGGCGCGCTGGTTGGGCATCGATGCGAGCAATCTGCACAAGCTGGCGAAGCGGCTGGGGGTGAAGTGATGCGCGGCGCCCCGGAACGCGCGCCATGTGTGTTTGTCAGGTCGTGAATTTTCACTTTCCGCCCGAATCTGCCGGGCGCGGCCCATGGCCTTTGGCAAACGGGCAAACTTAAAATCGGTCTTTGCCTTTCCGTCCGAGCCATGCGCCGTTTGTCGTGTTTGTCGAGTCAACCAGAAGAAGCACGCCATGATTAGCGTTGCGCAAATGGCGATCGTTCTTGATGCGTTGCCAGACCCGGCATTCATCTTGACGCGAAGTGGCAAGTACGTGGCTGTGTTTGGCGGTCGCGATAAACGCTACTACCACGATGGTGCCGGCCTCGTGGGCCTGTCCATTTCAGATCAGATCAAGCCAGACAAGGCCAGCTGGTTCATCGATCGGATTGGCCGTGCGCTCGAATCTCGCACCCTGCTCATTGAAGAGTACGAATTGAGCAACAAGGATGTGAATGGCCTGCCCGATGAAGGCCCCGCAAAACCGATCTGGTTCGAAGGGCGCATTCAGGCGCTGGATTTTCAGGTGGACGCGGAAGATGTGGTGCTTTGGGTGGCAAGCAATATTTCTGCGCGCCACGATCTGGAAGTCAGGCTCAGGGAACTGGGCGAAACAGATCAACTGACCGGCTTGTTCAACCGGCGCAAGATGGAGGAGGACCTCGCGCTCCACCATGAGGCGTATGTACGGTATGCGGTGCCGACTTGCATCCTGATGTTCGATCTGGACAACCTCAAGACCATCAACGACCGCAAGGGGCATCACGTGGGAGACGAGGCGCTGCAGGCCATCGCCAACATCTGTCGCACATCGCTGCGCAAGACGGATCGCGTCTTCCGTTTCGGCGGGGATGAGTTTGTCGTTGCCTTGCCCAACACCTTGCCCGAGCAAGCCATTGTGTTCGCCAATCGTCTGCTCGATCGCTTCAGGCAAGAGCTCAGCCACTTCTTCGAGGACGATGCCGTGGTGACGGCGAGCATGGGCGTGACGGCGATCTTCCGGGGCGATCGCCGTCA
>CAYPUS010000246.1:0-312 GCA_964413815.1 uncultured Aquabacterium sp.
TGTCCAGCCCGGTCAGCAACCAGATGGTGCTGATCTACAGCGGCACCAATGTCAACAACTACGCGGTGGTCTGGCAGAACAATGCCTGGGGCAACCATGTCACCCTGGACAACGGCGGCAGCGGGATCTACGGCAATCTGGCGGACGGCATCGACATCGCCGCCGCCTACGAATCCCAAAGCGGCGCGGCGATCGTGGCCTATGCCAAGCGCAACAGCGCCAATGTGTTCTACCGCGTCTTCGAAAACGGCGTGTGGTCGTCCGAGTCCTCGCTGGGCTCGCCCTTGACTTCCGGCGAGACCAAGTACCTGA
>CAYPUS010000246.1:322-5169 GCA_964413815.1 uncultured Aquabacterium sp.
TACCTGACCCTGGCCAGCGACCCCAACAGCGACCGCATCGTGCTGAGCCAGTCCACGCAGACGGACGTGCTGCCCTATCCGGGCAAGACCCAGCACGCCTTCGCGATCTGGGACGGCAATGCCTGGGGCAACAAGATCAGCGCCGGCGGTGCGGTCACCACCTCCATGGGCATCCCGCAGAGCGCGGTGTTCGAAAGCCAGTCCGGCCAGGTGCTGGCGGTCTACCACGACAACACCCGCAAGGTGGCCTACCGGACCTGGTCGGCCGCCGATGGCTGGTCCGAGGCCCTGAGCGGCCCCACGCTGAACGCGGTGCCCACCAATCTGACGCTCTTTGCCGACCCGCGCAGCGACACCATCATGATGGGCGGGCTGGACAACAGCAAGGGTGCGTATCTGGCGCCCTGGCTGGGCAGTAGCTGGGGCGACGTCACCCGGGTCACAACCAATGCCGGGGTCTCCCCGTCCTCGGCCTACACCTGGCTGTGGGACCACCCCCGCACCCAGCCCGACTACCAGCTCTGGCTCGGGTCGGGCGTAGACAGCAGCACCGGCTGGAAGGGCGTCAACGCGCTCTATCACAGCGGCGTGGTCGCGCTCGACCTCACCCAACTGGGCACCGCCACCAGCGGCAGCTTCTCGCATGCGGTGAACCTGTCGGCCTTCGGGGCAACCGGGCTCAACGACATCGCCTGGGTCTCGCGCACGGTGGCGCTGTCGCCAACCATGAGCGTGCAGCGCGGCGACCTCCTTTTCACCACCGCATCGGCCAGCACACTGAGCTCGCGCAACACGCTGAGCACCAGCGCCAACGACCTCGTCATCTTCCGCCCCGATCAGGAGGGCGACTACAGCAGCGGCACCTTCATCCATGTGGCCACGCTGAGCGCCCCCGGCGCAACGGGGGAGATCCGCGGCCTGGCCCTGGTGGAAAAGGGCACCATCGTCGGCGATGTGAAGCTGGAGGCCGGCACCTTGCTGTTCACGCAAGGCTCGGCCACCTCGGCCACCACCATCTACCAGTTCGACCTGGCCACCGGCCTCGTCACGGCCCTGATCAACGGCGCTTCGCTGGGCCTGACGGTGAGCATCGCCGGTCTGGAGCTGATCAGCGCGCCTTCGCCCCTGGCCGACCAGACCCTGCCTCAGGCCAGCCTGCTGCTGAGCCTGCAACAGGCCGGCACCGTCGCCGGCCTGAGCATGAGCGCCGCGGACGTGGCGCAACTGAGCGTCACACGCACCTCCGTGAACGGCACGGCCGCGGCCTCGGCCTCGGCCAGCCTGCTGGTGCAAGGCTCGAAGCTGAACATCGCCAACAACAGCATCGACACCCTGGCCCTGATCCGGCCCGCGGTGGACGACAGCGTGCCCGTCATCACCAGCAACGGTGCAGGCCCCAGCGCCGCCATCAACGTGGCGGAAAACACCACGGCCGTCACCGTGGTGAGCGCCTTCGACCCCGATGCGCCGGGCCAGACGCTGAGCTATTCGCTCAGCGGCGCCGACGCCAGCCTCTTCGAGCTCGACAGTGCCACAGGCGTGCTGCGCTTCAAGACCGCCCCCGATTACGAAGCACCTGCCGATGCAGACGGCGACAACGTCTACCGCATCACCGTGCAGGTCAGCGACGGCGGCCAGACCGACAGCCAGAACCTGGTCATCACGGTCACCCCTGTGAATGACAACGCGCCGGTGATCAGCTCCGGCAACACGGCCGATGTCAACGAAAACAGCACCGCCGTGCTGACCGTCTCGGCCACCGACGCCGACAAAGGCACGAGCACCACGCTGAACTACAGCATCGTGGGCGGCGCGGACGCGGCCCTGTTCCAGATCGATGCGGCCACGGGCGCCTTGTCGTTCAAGCAGGCCCCGGACCACGAGCTGCCCAAGGACGCCGCCGGCCAGAACACCTACGTGGTCCAGGTGCGCGCCGACGACGGCGAGTTGCACCACACCCAGACCATCACGGTGACGGTGCGCAACGTCAACGAAGCGCCGGTGATCACCAGCGGCGGCGGGGCAACCCCCGTGCTGCCAGTCACCGAAGGCAACACGCTCGTGACGACCGTGATGGCCAGCGACCCGGATGCGGGCGACACACTCACCTTCAGCCTCGGTGGCGCGGACGCGGCCTTCTTCGAGATCGACGCCAGCACGGGCGAACTGCGCTTCAAGGTGGCCCCGGATCACGCCGTGCCGCAAGACAGCAATGGCGACAACATCTACTCCATCAACATCGTCGTGCACGACGCGGGCGGCCTGAGCACGACCCGAGCGGCGCTGGTGCGGGTGCTGCAGTTCATCCCGCCGCCCAACAATGCCCCGGTGATTCACAGCGGCGCCGACATCGCCCTCAAGGAAGGCGAAGCGGCGGTGACCACCGTCCAGTCCAGCGATGCGGACGGCGACGCGCTGACCTACAGCATCGCCGGCGGCGCCGACCAGGCCCTCTTCAGCATCGACCCGCTCACCGGCGAACTGCGCTTCCGCACGGCCCCTTCGGCCCTGCCTGCGGGCGACGCCGATCAGGACAATGTCTACGAAGTCATCGTGCAGGTGACCGACGGCACCGAGGCCACCACGCAGCAGCTGACCATCGCCGTCCAGGCCTACAACCGGCCGCCCGTCAACCAGTTGCCGGGCAGTTTCACGACCGACGAAGACACCTGGCTGACGCTCGGCGGCCTGGCCGTGGCCGACCCCGATGTCGGCACCGGGCAGATCACCGTCACGCTGAGCGTGCAGCATGGCGTGCTGGACATCCTGCGCACCGTGTCCGGCGGCCTGGACAACAGCCAGATCACGGCCAGCGGCGATGGGCGCCAACTGGTGCTACAGGGCACCGTGGCGCAGATCAACGCCACCTTGGCCGCCACCGATGGCCTGCGCTACCTGGCCGATGCGGACTACGCGGGCACCGACACGCTGACCATGCTCAGTGACGACCTCGGTCAAAGCGGTGTGCCCCAGACACCGGCCCAAACCCAGGACAGTGACAGCGCCACCATCACCATCAAACCTGTCGACGACGCCCCCGTACTGGGCGGCAGCGCCGGCGGCATCGCCTACATCGAGAACGGTTCGCCCATCCTGGTCGACGAGGGCATCACCGTCAGCGACATCGACAGCACCCTCCTCCAGGGCGCGACCGTGCGCATCACCGGATCCAGCGTGGCCGGCGAGGACGAACTTCGCTTTGTCGACCAGCTAGGCATCACCCACAGCTGGGACGCCGCCACCGGCACCCTGACGCTCACCGGCGCAGCCAGCGCCGCCAACTACCAGGCGGCCCTGCGCAGCATCACCTACAGCAACACCCTGGACGACCCCAGCACCGCTGCGCGCACCATCACCTACAGCGTAAGCGACGCCAACAACACCGTCTCCGTCACGCGCAGCCTCGCTGTCACGGCCGTCAACAATGCGCCCACGCTCCACGCAGATGGCGGCGAACAAAGCTTCACCGAAGGGGCGGGCCTGGCCGAACAGGGGGGCCCCGTCGCCATCTTCCGCAACGCCCTGGTGGAGACCGTCGAAGCGGACCAGCGCATCGCCTCGCTGACGCTGACCGTCTCCGGCCTGCGTGACGGCCACAACGAATTGCTGCGCATCCAGGGCACCACCGTCTCGCTGGGTGCGCCCATCACGGGGACCACCGCAGGCGGCATCGGCTACACCGTCAGCCTCAGCGGCGACAGCGCCACCATCATCCTGAACGGCCTGCTCACGCCCACCCAGGCGCGGGACCTGGTCAACGGCCTGAGCTACCAGAACACGGTACTCGACGACCCGACGCCGGGTGATCGCATCTGGACCCTGGTCTCGCTGCGCGACGATGGCGGCACCCTGCTTGGCGGCGTCGACACCACCACGGTGAACATCGTCTCGACCATCACCGTGGACGCGATCAACGACGAGCCTACCCTGCTCATCACGCCGCGCGACCCGGTGTTCCAGGAGTCGGCGGCCGCAGGCACGCAGACCGCGCCAGTGCTGCTCTTCCAGGGCGCGCACATCGACACCATCGAAGCCGGCCAGGACATCACCGGCATCACCCTGGTGATCGCGGGCCTGCTGGATGGCGAGCATGAACTGCTGCGCATCGATGGCAGCGACATCCACTTCGGCGCTTCCCACAGCGGCACGACGGCGCTGCATGGCCTGAGCTACAGCGTCACGGTGGAAGGCGACACGGCTTCCGTCCAGCTCAGTGGCGCGCTCTCGGCCGCCCAGGCCCAGACCCTGATCGACAGCGTGAGCTACCAGAACACCGAAGTCGACCAGCCCAGCGGGGGCCAGCGGCAGGTGCAGATCGCCGAACTGCTGGACAGCGGCGGCACCCACTCGCAAGGGCTGACGGCACAGAGCACGGTCACGGTGAGCGCCAGCAACGATGCGCCGGTGCTCAGCGCCACCCCCGCCCACCCCAGCTTCACGGAACCCCTGGGCACCGGCACCCAGGCCCCGCCCGTCTCGCTGTTCAGCGACGCGCGCTTTGACACCATCGAAACCGACCAGCACATCACCCAGTTGCGCCTGACCATCGCCGGCTTGCGCGATGGCCACGCCGAGCGCCTGTTCATCGACGGCAGCGAAATCACCTTGGGCGCCGCGGGCGCCGGCACCACCACCGGCCACGGCCTGACCTACACCATCACGCTCAGCGGCGACACCGCCACACTCGAGTTCAACGGCACCCTCTCGGCCAGCGACGCCGGGACCTTGGTCAACGGCCTGCGCTATCAGAACACCCTGAGCGACGCGCCCACCGCGGGCGATCGCACCGTGACCCTGGCGCAGGTGCGCGACGACCCTGAAATCGGCATTGTCGTGCTGGGTGCGGG
>CAYPUS010000247.1:0-5164 GCA_964413815.1 uncultured Aquabacterium sp.
GGCGGCCCGATGGAAGCCGGCAAGGCCAAGGTCGAAGGCAAGGTCATCGCCCTGGACCTGGTCGATGCCATGGTCAAGGCCGCCGACAAGAGCTGTTCCGACGAGGAAGTGGCCACCATCGAGCGCTCGGCCTGCCCGACCTGCGGCTCCTGCTCCGGCATGTTCACGGCCAACTCGATGAACTGCCTGACCGAGGCCCTGGGCCTGTCCTTGCCCGGTAACGGCACCATCGTCGCCACGCACGCCGACCGCGAAAAGTTGTTCCGCAAGGCTGGCCGCACCATCGTGGCACTGGCCAAGCGCTACTACGAAGAAGGCGATGAGTCCGCGCTGCCGCGCAACATCGCCACCTTCAAGGCTTTCGAGAACGCCATCACACTGGACATCGCCATGGGCGGCTCGACCAACACCGTGCTGCACCTGCTGGCCGCCGCCAAGGAAGCCGGCGTCGACTTCACGATGAAGGACATCGACCGCATCTCCCGCAAGGTGCCCTGCCTGTCCAAGGTGGCGCCGGCCGTGCCCGATGTGCACATTGAGGACGTGCACCGCGCAGGCGGCATCATGGCCATCCTGGGCGAGTTGGCCCGTGGCGGCCTGCTGCACACCGATGTGCCGACCGTGCACACCAAGACCATGGCCGAGGCCCTGGCCCAGTGGGACGTCGCCGTCACGAAGGACGAGGCGGTGCCCACCTTCTACAAGGCGGCGCCCGGCGGCATCCCCACCCAGGTCGCTTTCTCGCAGGACAGCCGCTGGAAGGCGCTGGACCTGGACCGCGCCAAGGGCGTGATCCGCAGCAAGGAACATGCTTTCACGGCCGATGGCGGCCTGGCCGTGCTCTACGGCAACATCGCCGAGAAGGGCTGCATCGTCAAGACGGCCGGCGTCGATGAATCGATCTGGAAGTTCACCGGCACGGCGCGCGTCTTCGAAAGCCAGGACGCCGCCGTCGACGCCATCCTGGGCGAGGTCGTCCAGGCGGGCGACGTGGTGGTGATCCGCTATGAAGGCCCCAAGGGCGGCCCCGGCATGCAGGAGATGCTCTATCCGACGTCCTACCTGAAGAGCCGCGGCTTGGGCAAGCAATGCGCCTTGCTGACCGACGGCCGCTTCTCGGGCGGCACTTCGGGCCTGTCGATCGGTCACGCCTCGCCGGAAGCAGCCATGGGCGGCGCCATCGCGCTGGTCGAGGACGGCGACAAGATCGAAATCGACATCCCCCATCGCAGCATCAACCTGGCCATCTCGCCTGAAGAGCTGGCCCGCCGCCGTGCCGCCATGGAGGCCAAGGGCTCCCAAGCCTGGAAGCCGGTCAACCGCGACCGCCAGGTGTCGGCGGCCCTGCAGGCTTACGCCCTGCTGACCACCTCCGCCGACACCGGCGCGGTGCGCGACCTCACTCAGATTCAGCGCTGAGCCCCCCGGCTTCGGCCAGGAGGTCCTGCCGCAGCTGGTAGGTCAACAGGTCTTCAAAGGTGTAGAACCCGTTCGGGCGCTGCACCAGCGCATGCATGGCATAGGCTGCTCCTGTGCCGAAGGCCTCGCGCCGGATGGTGTTGTGGATCAGGCGCACCGTCTGGTGCGGAAAGCCGAAGATCACCTCATGGTGGCCGACGATGCCGCCCAGCCTCAGCGAGGTGATCTTGTCCTCCGACAACTCCAGTGAGGCCGCCAGCGTGCGCGCCGTGCCCGAGACCTCGGGTTTGTCGCGGAAGTGCTGTTCCAGGATTTCAACGTCGGCAAAAGGCGCCACGCGCCGCAGCAGGCTCGAGGCCACCATCATGAAGTTGATGCCGATGGTCATGTTCGGCGAGCACAGCACACGGGTGTGCTGCGCCAGCTCGCGGGCCAGGTCCAGGTCTTCCTGCTCGTAGGCGGAGATGGCGCTGACGATGGCGATGTGGCGGCTGCGGGCCACGGGTGCGTACAGGTGGATGCTGTCGCGCGATGAAAAGTCGATGATGCCGTCGACAGGATGCGCATCCAGCCAGTCGTCGCCCAAGGCGGTATCCAGGGGAATCAGCGGGGGCTGGCCTGGCAGTTCTTCGGCCACTTCTGTCTGCATTTGTCTGCGCGCAATCCAGCGCAGGTCATAGCGTGCGTCTTCGCTCAGCACGCGGGCCACGGCCTGTCCGGCCTTGCCATATCCGATGAGTCCAATCTTGATCAAAACGCGGGGCTCTCTTTCAGTGAAGGGTGGTGTCAAGGGTAATGCCTGGCAGGTTCAGATGACGGTGTCCCAGGAGGGAGACAGCCGCATTGCGCCATTGATGATGCCGACCATGGAGTAGGTCTGGGGCATGTTGCCCCACAGCTCGCCCGTGCCGGGGTGGATGTCTTCCGACAGCAGGCCCACGTGGTTGCGGGCGGCCAGCAAGGTGTCGAACAGCGCGCTGGCCTCCGCGGTGCGGCCCATGCGCGCCATGGCATCGACCCGCCAGAACGAGCAGACGTTGAACGAGGTCTCGGGCTTGCCGAAGTCGTCCGCCTCCTCGTAGCGCCGCATGTAGGGGCCATCGCACAGTTCGCGCTCGAGCACACTGACCGTCGAGACGAAGCGCGGATCCTTGGGGTCGATGAAGCCGACTTCGGCCATCAGCAGCACGCTGGCATCGAGGTGCTGACCGCCAAAGCTCTCCACAAAGGTCTTTCGGCCCGGATGCCAGGCTTCGGCCAGGATCTTGTCGCGGATGACCGTGGCGCGGTGCGCCCAGGTGGCCGCGGCCTGGCCCAGGCCCAGGGTGATGGCGGCCTTGGCCATGCGGTCGCAGGCGGCCCAGCACATCAGGCTTGAAGAGGTGTGGATGCGGGCGCGGGTGCGCAACTCCCACATGCCGGCATCGGGCTGGTCATGCAGGCGCCAGGCCTGTTCGCCCACCGCCTGCAGGCGCTCGAAATCGTGCACGTCGCGGCGCCGCAGCAGCCGTGCGTCGTGGAAGGACTGCGCCGCGCCCAGCACGATGTTGCCGTAGACGTCGTGCTGGAAGTGTTCATGTGCCTGGTTGCCGCTGCGCACCGGGCCCATGCCGCGGTAGCCCAGCAGGTGCGCATGCTGGTGCTCGGTCAGCTGCTTTTCAAGGCCGACGCCGTACAGCGGCTGGATGTGGCCGTCCTTGGCATCGGCCACGACGTCGAAAAGCCAGCCCAGGTAGTTCTCCATCGTGCCCACCTCGGACAGCGAGTTCAGCGCCCGCACCACGAAGAAGGCATCGCGCAGCCAGCAGTAGCGGTAGTCCCAGTTGCGGCCACTGTTGGGTGCCTCGGGGATGCTGGTGGTCATGGCGGCGATGATGGCGCCCGTCTCCTCGTACTGGCAGAGCTTGAGGGTGATGGCCGAGCGGATCACGGCTTCCTGCCATTTCAGCGGAATGGCCAGGCGGCGGGTCCACTCCCGCCAGTGCTGGGCGGTGCGTTCCTCAAAGAGGCGGGCGGTCGATTCAACGCCCTGGGCCAGGGTTTCGTCCGGGCCCAGAATCAGGCTGATCGGCTCCTGCAGCGAGAACCAGGTCTGCTGCGTGACGTAGGTGACCGGCGCATTGGTGGTCAGGCGCCAGATCTGGTCTGGCAACACATAACGCACGTGGTTGCTGCCGCGGGTGATGTGGGGCAGGGCGCGGCCCCAGTCGGCCACCGGGTTGATGCGGATGCGGATGCGCGGGTGGCCATGCAGCGGGCGCACGCGCCGCACGATCTGCGAGGGCCGATAGAGCCGGTCGTTCTGGTCGAAGCGCGGACAGAAGTCGCGAATCTCGATGCACTGGTCCTGCGTGTCCCACAGGCGCGTGACGAGCACCGCCGTGCCGTGCTCATAGAACTGCTCGTGGCGCGCAAGGTTCTCCAACTCGATGAGCCAGGTCCCCAGCGCGGCGTCCGGCGTGGGGGCGTGCAGCAGTCCGAGAAAGAGCGGATCGCTGTCGAAACGGGGCATGCAAGCCCACTGGATGGCGCCCAGCCGGTTGATCAAAGCACCGATCGCGCAGTTGCCGATCAGGCCCATGTCGAGGGTATGAAGAGTGTCTTGCGGCATGCGGTGAGAGCGGTTTGTGGTGCTTCAAGTATATTTGTCCAAACACAGATGCGAGCGCGGCGGTCGATCGGCTTGTTCACCGCACGGTGGACAGGCCGGGCAGATCGCTACGAAGAGATGGCTTTCAAAACAATCAGACTTCAGCTTCGGTTCCTGGTGCCCTTGTTCATCAGCTTGATCGTGGCGGCCAATGTGGCCTTGCCCCTGATGGATGGGCAGTTTTTGCGCTGGGCGTCGCGCGACCAGACTTTGCGCGGCTCGCTGGTGGCCAATGCGGTGTCCGAGTCGGTCAGCCGCGCGCTGGAGCAAGGCACCGAGCAAGAACTGCGTGCCTTGTTCAACCGTACCCTGACGGATGAACGTCTGCTGGCGATCGCCTTGTGCCGCCCCGATGGGCAGCGGGTCTTCGAGACCGCGCTCTTCCCCGCCGACATGACATGCGCCGATGCGCGGGCACGCGCGCAGCGCGACGATGGCCTGCTGGCCCTGGCATCGGGCCGGGTCCAGGTGGGCGTCTATCCGGTCAGTGGCGCCACCGGGCGGGTGGCCGACCTTGTGCTGATCTCCGACATGAGCATCCTCGATCGCCGCAGCGAGGACACCCGTCGCTACCTGCTGCTGATGATCGCGGTGCTGGGCGGCGTGGTCTCGGTCATCACGGTGATCGTGGCCCAGTTGAGTTGGCGCGGCTGGGTGGCCGGCGTGCAGGGCATCCTGCGTGGCGAGGGGCTGCTCAGGCCGCTGCTGCCGCCCGCTCCGGAGCTGCAGCCCTTTGCCGACGAACTGCGGGCGCGCCTGCGCGATCTGGATGACGAATACCGCCGCGCCCAGGCCGCCGAGCAGCCCTGGGACCCGGATCGCCTGCGCACCCTGCTCAAGACCCAGCTGCGCGGCGACCAGGTGATCGTGGTTTCCAACCGCGAACCCTACATCCACGAAGAGGTCGATGGACAGATCGTCGTCAAGCGGCCCGCCAGCGGGCTGGTCACGGCGGTCGAGCCGGTCATGCGGGCCTGTTCGGGCACCTGGATCGCGCACGGCAGCGGCGGGGCCGACAAGCGCGTGGTCGACGGGCGCGACCGGGTGATGGTGCCGCCCGGCCGCCAGGACTATGCGCTGCGGCGCGTGTGGCTC
>CAYPUS010000248.1:0-1613 GCA_964413815.1 uncultured Aquabacterium sp.
GCATCGCCGCTGCACGCACACGCCGATCATTTTCGTGACGGCGTTTGGCGACGATCTGCATACGGCGCAGGGCTATTCGCTCGGCGCCGTGGATTACATCCTGTCGCCGATCGTGCCCGATATTCTGCGGACCAAGGTCCGCGTGTTCGTCGATCTGTTTCGCAAGTCGCTCGAAATCGAACGGCATGCCGAAGCGCGGGTCACGCTCGCCCGCGAACAGGCGGCCCGAGCCGCCGCCGAAGATTCCAACCGGCAACTGAATTTTCTCTCGGAAGCGACTGCCGCGATGACGCAGCACCTCAGCACCGAGGCGACGCTCGACGAAATCAATCGCGTGGCGGTTCCCTTCCTCGCCGATTTCTGCGCCATCGCGCTGCTCGACGAGCAAGGGACGATCGGCAAGTGTCGCGCGGCCTGGCAGAACCGCGGCATGAAGGCGACTTCACCCGAGGACTTCTGGACGCATCTCCCGCCCGCCTTGCAATCCGCGGTACGCGAGGTGATCGACCAGCGCGCCGCTAACCTGGCGGTGGGCCAGGTCCGGCTCAACGTGCAGGAATCGCAGGTGCTCGATTTGCGGTGCGAAGCCGTCCTGCCGCTCATCGCCCGCGGGCACACGATTGGCGCTCTGTTGCTCGCGCACCGGGCTGCCGAGGCCCCGCCCCATGCAGGACAGTTGCGGGTCGCCGAGGATTTCGCCGGGCGGGCCGGCATTGCGATCGATAACGCCCGGCTCTACGAAAACGTCCGCGAACACGACCGGCGGAAGGACCAGTTCCTGGCGATGCTCGGGCACGAGCTGCGCAACCCTTTGAGCGCTATCACCGCCGCCATCGAAGTGCTCAACCGCATCAGCGCGGACGGCGAGCAGGCCGCAAGGGTGCGCATGATCATCACCCGGCAGACGCGTCACCTTGCCCGCCTGATGGATGACCTCCTGGACGTGGCCCGCGTGATCACCGGCAAGATCCACCTGTCTCAGCAGCCGATGAATCTGGGCGCCACCGTCCAGCGCCTGGTCAACACCATGAAGATGACGGGCCTGGTGGCCCAGCACCCCGTCGACGTCGATGTGTGCGATGTGTGGATCAACGCCGACGCCATGCGGCTGGAGCAAATCGTCAACAACCTGGTGACCAATGCCGTCAAGTACAGCTCCGAACAGGGCCGCATCCAGGTCATCGTTCAAAGGCTCGGCGAGCGGGCCCGGCTGCAGGTCATCGACGAAGGCGCGGGCATCCCGGAGCACCTGCTGCCGCGCATCTTCGATCTGTTCGTGCAAGGCGAGCGCACACTGGAGCGGCGCCAAGGCGGCTTGGGCATCGGCCTGACACTGGTGAAGTCGCTGGTGGAGTTGCACCAGGGCGAGATCTCGGCGAGCAGCTCGGGTCAAGGCAGCACCTTCACCGTTGACCTGCCCATCATCGAAGCCCAGCAGGACCCCACCAGCGAGCAGCCCACCCTGGTTGCCGCAGGACGTGAAGTGGTGGTGATCGAAGACAACGCGGACGCACGCGAAGCACTGTGCTGCATGCTTGAGCTCAAAGGCCACGCGGTGCAGACAGCTGCCGATGGACGCGCGGGTCTGGCGCGCATCCTGGCTGCTCACCCCC
>CAYPUS010000248.1:1623-5127 GCA_964413815.1 uncultured Aquabacterium sp.
GGATTGCGGCTTCGACGCCCACATGGTCAAGCCCATCAATGAGCAGGTGCTGGAAGACTATCTGGGGCGGGCGCCCCGCGCACCTGAAACGGCCTGCAGCAATTGCTGATCAAGGCCGGCGCCATGGCGGCGGCGGGGCCCGCAAGCCCCGCCGTGCAAGGCATCAGAAGCGGTACTTCAGGCCGATGGTGGCGATGTCGGTGTCATGCTTGTCGCCCCCCGGGTACTTCAGGTGGTGACGGTCCCAGTCGAGCGTGAGGCTGAGATTGCGATGGAAGTCCCAGCTGACGCCTGCGCCATAGGAAGGCACGAAGCCCTTCTCGTCGTCGTCCGTCAGGGTCACGCCACCAACGCCCGTTGAGACGTCCGTCCAGCCATAGGTGCCGCCCGCACGGCCGACCAGGCTGAACTGCGAGCCCAGCGGCAGCACGCCCACGAGCACCAGGTTGACGCCGCTGATCTTGGTCTCGCCGCCATTGCGCTCGGTGTCATCCAGACGGAAGTAACCCAGTTGCACGCCGATGTAAGGCGTGATCATGCCGCCGGTGTAGATGTGCACCGCGCCGTGGGGGTCCTCACAACGCAGGCCCGGCGTGCAGCTCGCATCGATGTCACCATTGCCCAGCGACAGGCCGATGTAGCCAGAGGTCGTATACGGAATCCATGAATAGCGCGGGCTGCTGCTGTTGACATAGCCGGCGCCCGTGGGCTCTGTCGGCAAGCTTTGCATGCTGTTGTCGTAATTGCCGGAGGCCGGGCTGCCCGAAGAAGAGGAGGCGGGGGCATCCATTGGCTCGTTCATGGTCCCGGGCTGGGGAACGCCCGGCGGCGTGGGCGAGATGCCCGTGCCATCCGTCTGGTACTGGGCATGCGCCTGCAGTGCGGTGAAGCAAAGTGCCGCACAGCTGATGGCCGCAAGTGAGACGCGAGAGTGCTTGTTCATCATGGCTCCTTATGAAGTTGGCGATGTCTCCCATCGGGATGGGGTTCCCAATGTGGGGTCCGCTGCCTCGGCAACCCGCGTGCCTTGTGCGTCTTCAGTGCCGCTTCAATGCGGTTCAATGCCCCGAAGCAGGCCGCTTGCGGCTTGACTGCGGCGTTGGCTTGGCGGCGCTACCCGCCCCTTGTGCCTGTCCCTGCTGAGGCTCGCACGGTGGCGTGGTGCAGGGCTCATCCGCACCCGGCTTCAAGGTCCAGTCCGTGTTGTCGCGGCGCGATGCGACCGCCTTTTCCGCGTGCATCGCGGCGGACGGCGAGATGGGGTCACTGGCGGGAAAGGTTTCGTCCAGCGCCTCGTCCAGCAACTCCTGATAGGTGGGGACCTTGTCGTGCGCCTTGTCGTGCTTGCCCTCTACGCGCTTGGTCTCGCGCTGGGTGGCGTGTGCGTCTTTCATCGTGCTCTCCAGTAGTGGCTCGGGGGCAGCCATGGGCGGCAAGCGACATGCCCACGCGGCAAGCAGCCTGCGGCGTGGGCACACCGATTGCCCCAAGCGCGCATCCCTGGGAAAAGGCCACCGCCCTTCCCTCAACCTATGCAGCCACCACCAACATGTCCGCCACCTACCTTCTCGACCCCGCCCACCGCCCCACCCTCGAAGACTGGGCTCGCGGCAACACGCTGTTCGTGTTCGACTACGACAGTGCCCTGGCCCCGCGCAACGGCGACAGGCCGGCCAACGGCAACATGTCGCCCGAGATGCGCCGCCACCTCGAAGCCCTGGCGCAACAGGCGCCAGTGGCGGTCATATCGGGGCGCACACGCCAAGAATTGCTGCAGCGCCTACCGCATGGCGTGCAGTGGGTGATGGGCAACCACGGCATCGATGGCCTGCCGCAAGGCATGAACAACGCCGATGAACAAAGGCGCTTGTGCTCGGCCTGGGAGGCCCACCTCATGAGCGACGCCACCCTCTGGCACGATGCACCCGGTGCGGTGATCGAAAACAGAGGGCGCTCGCTGACACTGCGCTACCGAGAGGCCCAAAACCCCGTCCTGGCCCGCTCCCGCCTGCTGGCCCGGGCCGTCAGGCTCACGCCCGCCCCGCGCATCGTGCGCGGTCAAGAAGCCATCGACCTTCTCCCTCCCCGCTCTTTCAGCAAAGCCGAGGCCATCAACATGCTCATGCAAGCCAGCGATTGCGACCATGTCATGGTCGTCGGAGAAGACACGACCGGCGAGCCCGTGTTCCAGGCCGCCCCCGAGAATTGGTTGACCGTGCAAGTCGGCACCAGCGTGCACACCGACGCGCGGTGCATGCTCAAGGAGACCGACGAAGTGGGCACCTTGCTGATGCAGCTGGGCGCCATGCGCCAGAGCCAGCTCGGCTACCACAACCCGGCCTACACCACCAGCCACGCTCAGCACGCCACCAGCTGATGGCGCCCGCTTGGCGCGTTTGACCCATAATGGCGCAATGATGCTTCGTCGGCCCTCCCGCCTTGTCCACCTTGTCACGCTGCCAGCGCCCGCGCGCTGTGCGCGTGGCGACGTGCGCCTGGCCGGCCTGAGTGCGAATGTGCCCTGCCGGACAGTGCACCGGTGCTGCGCCGCACATTCCTGAGCCCGACGACCACGCTCCTTCCCTTCATCTTGCGCAAACAGGTCGTCGGGCCCCCACCCGGCGCCAACACGGCTGTCGCCCGCTTGAGCCGGGCTTGAACCGCAGCCGACTCCCAAGGATTGCCCCATGAACGGAAGCTTCACCTCTGACCGCCTCATCACCGAATTCGACCATTTCCGCCTGACCAAGCTGGTGGACCGCGAGCGTGCCGCCACGCTGGGCGTCATGCCTCCCGCGCTGCGCGAACTGCTGGATCTGCTCGAAGCCTGCGATGTGGTGCCCGCTGCCGCGATCGACCGGCGCATCGTGACCATGCGCTCGAAGGTGCTGCTGCAGCGCGATGGCTGCGACACCCGCCAGACCGTCACGCTGGGCTACCCGGAAGATGCCGCGCCCGCCGATGGCGAAAAGATCTCGGTGCTGTCGCCCATGGGCGTGCGTTTGCTGGGCGCACGTGCCGGCCAAGTGGCGTCATGGCGCGGCCCGCGCGGCGAGCAGCACGGCGCCACTGTCTGCGAAGTGCTGTTCCAGCCCGAAGCCGTGCGCGACTATCGACTGTGAGCAAGGGGCCCGGCCACCGATGCGCCGGGCCTTGCGCTCACCACGCGCATCAAAAGCGCAGCTTGCCTGTCAGCGTCTGCCAAAACATGACCCAGTCTCCCATCAGGCTGTAGAGCGGGTACTGGAAGGTGGCCGGCTTGTTCTTCTCGAAGATGAAATGACCTACCCAAGCGAAGCGGTAGCCGGCTATGCCCATGACGATGGTGTTGTTGTGGTGGCCGAATGGGGTCATGAAATCGAGCGATGCGCCGACGGCGATGGCAATAATGATTGGTTCGGGCGGCAGGCCATACTGGCGCGCCATTTCCATCCCGATCGGAGCGAGGACCAGAACCGTCGAGGGGTTGTTGACAAAAGGCGTGATGAGCACCGCCAAACCAAG
>CAYPUS010000249.1:0-5125 GCA_964413815.1 uncultured Aquabacterium sp.
CGTGGTGGAAGTTGGCCAGGCGGAAGAGGTGGCTGGTGCGCTCGCCGGCCTGCACGTTCTCAAAAGCGATGTCGTAGACGGGCTGGCCGTCCGCATAGGGGTGGCCCAGGTCGGCCAGCATCTGCTCGCAGCTGGGGCGGATGTCGATTTCGCGCGCGGTGCAGCCCAGGGCGGCCATCAGGCGGTGCGCCTGGTCCAGCGTGCGCGGGCTGGTGGCGAAGCCCGGCATGGTGAAGCCCAGGATGTCGGTGCGCGGCCGGCCCAGCAGGTCCATGGCCTTGGCGCAGACCAGCAGGGCATGGGTGGAGTCCAGCCCGCCCGACACGCCGATGATCAGCTTGCTGCTGCCCGTGTGGCTCAGGCGCTGGACCAGGCCCTGCACCTGGATGTTGTAGACCTCTTCGCAGCGCTCGTCACGGCGGGCCGGATCGGCCGGCACATAGGGGTGGCGCGCCAGCCTGCGCATCAGGCCATGGTGGCTGGCCGGGTAGGCCTGTCGCTCGCCCAGGGTGAATCCCACAGTGTGAAAGCCTTGCAGCTGGGCCTTGTGACGGCCGGCCGACTGGCCGTAGGTGGTCTGGCGCATGCGCTCGCGCGAGACGCGGGCCAGGTCCACGTCGGCCATGATGAAGTGCGAATCGTTGCTGAAGCGGGGCGACTCGGCCAGCAGTTCGCCGTTTTCATAGAGCAGGGCCTGGCCGTCCCAGGCCAGATCGGTGGTCGATTCGCCCAGGCCGGCGGATGAATAGAGGTAGGCCGCCAGGCAGCGCGAGGACTGCTGGGCCACCAACTGGTGACGGTAGGCCGACTTGCCCACGGTGATGTTGGAAGCCGACAGGTTCACCAGCACGGTGGCACCGGCCAACGCCGCGTAGGACGACGGCGGGATGGGCACCCAGACGTCTTCGCAGATCTCGACGTGGAAGGTCAGCAGCGGATTGTCCTGGTCCTGAAAGAGCAGCTCGCTGCCGAAGGGTACGTCCCGCCCCAGCACCTGCACGCGCCGGCTGATGGCGTGGTCGGCCGGGTTGAACTGCCGCGCCTCGTAGAACTCACCGTAGTTGGGCAGGTAGGTCTTGGGCACCACGCCGATCACCTGGCCGCGGGCGATCACCGCCGCGCAGTTGAACAGGTGGTGGTCGACCCGCATGGGCAGGCCGACCACGGCCACGGTCGGCAGGTCCCGGCTGGCTTCGACCACCGTTGCCAGCGCGGTCAGGCTTTCCGTGAGCAAGGTCTGCTGGTGGAAAAGGTCATCGCAGGTGTAGGCCGACAGGCCCAGTTCCGGGAACGCCACCAGGGCGGCCCCTTGTGCGCTGGCCTGACGCAACAACGCAACGGTCTGGGCGGCATTGAAGGCCGGATCGGCGACCTTGTTGCGGGGGACGGCCACGGCCATGCGGGCGAAACCATGGCGGCGGGGATCGTGGAAATCGGGCAATGCTGGCGCGGTCATGTGGTGGGCTGTGTCAGATTCGGGTCGGTGCTGACGGCCACGCGCGTGCGCATGACCTGCTCGAAGTGGGCGATGGCGGCCTGGGTTCTTTGGGCGGTGGGCGCGGCAATGCAGTCGCCGAGCACCGTGACCTCGTAATCATGCATCAGGGCATCGGTCGCGGTGGCCAGAACGCACTGATCGGCTGACACGCCGGTCAGCAGCAGGTGCTCGGCGCCCAGGTGTTCGAGCAGCAGGTCCATCGGGGTCGCGAAGAAGGCCGAATGCTTGGGTTTGAGGACGAAGTAGTCCTGGGCATCCGGCCCCAGTTGCTCGGCGATGTCGCGCGCCATGCCCCCGGCCTCCACCGCCGAAGCCACCAGCGACTTGCAGTCCGAGCGCCAGCGGCCCAGGTTGTCATTGGCGTAGATGGTGGGGATGCCAGCGTCCCGGCACGCCTGCTTGAGTTGCACGAGGCGGGGCAGGCGGGCGTGGGCCGCCTTGAGCAGCACGTCCATGCCGGGGGCCTGCCAGTCACTCAGCATGTCGATGATCACCAGCACCTGCTCGGATTGATCTGGGGCTTTGGCCAGGGGGCCGTCTGGGTGGGTGGGGCGCACGGCGGGCTTCTCCATGGCTGTGGGGGGCGGCATCGCCATCCGGGCAAGCGCTGTGCCGCGTCCGGGCGGTGGGCGCCAGCGTGGCGGCTTGCCGCCAACCCATGCGGACCCGCCTGCCCCTGTGCAATTTTTGTCGCGCCCGCCGCCCATTTTTACCGAAGGCGCCTGAGCACGAGGCCCGCGCAACGCCCACACGGGGCAGGCCGCCATGGGCATGTCCTTTGCCAAGGCAGGGCTCTGTGAACAACAAGACCGGGATCGGCCTTCGATGCTGAGCGACCTCGATTCCTACCTGCTGCGCGAAGGCACCCACGCCCGGCTCTATGACTTCCTGGGCGCCCACCCCGCGCACCATCCCGATGGCAGCCCGGCCGGCGTGCGCTTTGCGGTCTGGGCCCCCAATGCCGAAAGTGTGAGCGTCATCGGCGACTGGAACGGGTGGGAGCCGCATGCCGATGCGCTCAAGGCAGACGCCAGCGGTATCTGGCACGGCGTCGTGCCAGGCGCGCGCGTGGGTCAACTCTACAAATACCACCTGTGCAGCCGCCACGATCATCAGGAGTTGATCAAGGCCGATCCGGTGGCCTTCAGTGCCGAGTTGCCGCCTGCAACGGGCTCGCGCATCTGGACCTTGCGCCATGAATGGGACGACCAGGCCTGGATGCAGGAGCGGGGCAGCCGGCAGCACCTGGATGCGCCCATCAGCATCTACGAGGTCCACGCCGGATCCTGGCGCAGGCCGGATGGCCGCTGGATGGGCTACCGCGAGCTGGCGCATGAACTCGCGCGCTACGTGAAGGAGTTGGGCTTCACCCATGTGGAGATGATGCCCATCACCGAGCACCCTTTCTATGGCTCATGGGGCTACCAGACCACGGGGTACTTCGCGCCCACCGCGCGCTATGGCAGCCCCGAGGACTTCATGTACTTCGTCGATCACATGCACCAGCAGGGCATTGGCGTGATCCTGGACTGGGTGCCTTCGCATTTCCCCACCGATGCGCATGGCCTGCACTTCTTCGACGGCACGCACCTTTATGAGCACGCCGATCCCCGACAGGGTTTCCACCCCGAGTGGCATTCCAGCATCTTCAACTACGGGCGCGGCGAGGTCAGCAGCTTTTTGCTGTCTTCGGCGATGTTCTGGCTGGACAAGTACCACATCGACGGCCTGCGGGTGGATGCCGTGGCCTCGATGCTGTACCTTGACTACGCCCGCAAGGACGGCGAATGGGTGCCCAACCGGCATGGCGGCAAGGAAAACCTGGAGGCCATCGCCTTCCTGCGTCGCCTGAACGAGGCGGTCTACCGCGCCTTTCCCGACACCATCCCCATCGCCGAAGAATCGACGGCCTGGCCCATGGTGTCCAGGCCCACCGAGATGGGCGGTCTGGGCTTCGGCATGAAGTGGAACATGGGCTGGATGCACGACACGCTCAACTTCATGAAGGAAGACCCGCTGCACCGGCGCCATCACCTTGGCCGGCTTACCTTCTCGCTGGTCTATGCCTTCAATGAGAACTTCGTGCTGCCGCTCTCGCACGACGAGGTCGTGCATGGCAAAGGCTCGCTGATCAACAAGATGCCGGGTGATGCCTGGCAGAAGTTCGCCAACCTGCGCCTGCTGCTGGCCATGATGTGGACGCATCCCGGCAAGAAGCTGCTCTTCATGGGGGGCGAGTTCGGGCAAGGGCGCGAGTGGGCGCATGAAGCCCAGCTCGAATGGCAGCTGCTCGACCATCCGGCCCATCGGGGCCTGTGGCGCATGGTCAGCCAGCTCAACGCCATGTACCGGGCCGAGCCGGCGCTGCACGAGATCGATTTTTCTCCCGAAGGCTTCGAGTGGCTGGAAGGGGGCGATGTCCAGCACAGCGTCATCGCCTTCGTGCGCAAGGCCCGCTCAGGTCCCATGATGGCGGTGGTGTGCAACCTGACGCCCGTGCCCCGGCAGGACTACCGCCTGGGTGTGCCGTGCGAAGGGCATTGGCAGGAGGTGTTCAACAGCGATGCCGCCGAATACGGTGGCTCGGGCTGGGGCAACTTCGGAGGCGCCCAGACGCGGCCGGTGCAGCACCATGGCCGCCCGCAATCGCTGACGCTGACCCTGCCCCCTTTGTCGACGATCGTCTTGAGATGGAGCGGCCATGAGCACTTCCCGGCGTGAGGTGCCGCAGGAGCGGCTGTGGGATGCGACCCCGGAGGGCATGCCCTCCGATGGGCAACGGCGCGCCGTGATCGATGCGGTGCTGCCCGCGGTGGATGGCGGGCGCTTCGCGGTCAAATGCATCGCCGCCGAGCCGTTCACCGTCACGGCCCATTGTTTTGCCGATGGCCACGATGCCATCCGCGTGATGTTGCGCTGGCGCGCCGATGGCGTGGCCGACACGGCTCTGGCCCAAGAGGGCGTGCACGAGGTGCCGATGCAGCACCTGGGCAATGACGAATGGTCGGCCAGCTTCGTGCCGCCGGCGCAGGGCCGCTACGTCTACACGGTGGTTGCGTGGGTCGACCACTTCCTGTCCTGGCGCAATGAGCTGGCCCGTCGCGTGGACCTCGCCGACATCCGCCTGGCGCTGCGCGTCGGCGCCGATCTGCTCGGAGAGGCCGCCGAGCGCGCCGAGCCGGCCGACCGCACCTACTTGCTGGAAGCGGCGCGCCAATGGCAGGCGCGGGCGGAAGCGCCAGCCCAGGCTCAGGCTCGGCCCGAGAGACAAGCACAAACACAAACACAAACACAAACACAAACGCAAACCCAGAACAGCCAGGCAGACAGCGAGGCCGCCGCGCAGCAACAGGAGACCCAACAGGAGGCCGAAGCCCTCAAGGCTCTGGCGCTGGACGAGGCTGTCTCGGTGGTCGCCAGCCGCTACCCCGACCGCCGCCATGCCAGCCACTGGCCGGTGAGCATGCCCCTGGTGGCCGATCGACTGCGGGCCCGCTTCAGCAACTGGTACGAGTTGTTTCCCAGATCGGCCTCGGCGCGTCCCGGCCGCCATGGCACCTTCGCCGATGTGATGGCCTTGCTGCCTTATGTGGCGGCCATGGGTTTCGACGTGGTCTACCTGCCGCC
>CAYPUS010000250.1:0-2516 GCA_964413815.1 uncultured Aquabacterium sp.
AGGCCTGAACAAGGCCGACATGGCCAAGCAGTATGGCGAAGAGCAGGTGCTGATCTGGCGCCGCAGCTACGACACGCCCCCGCCCGAGCTCGATGCCAACGATCCGCGCGGCCAGCGCCAGGATCTGCGCTACGCCAAGCTCGATCCGGCCCAGATCCCGCTGACCGAGTGCCTCAAGGACACCGTGGCCCGTGTGATCCCCTACTGGCAGGAAGAGATCGGCCCGGCGATCAAGTCGGGCAAGCGCGTCGTGATCGCCGCGCACGGCAACTCGATCCGCGCGCTGGTCAAGTACCTGGACAACATCGGGGACGCCGACATCGTGGGCGTCAACATCCCCAATGGCATCCCGCTGGTCTATGAGCTGGACGCCGATCTCAAGCCGATCCGCCACTACTACCTGGGCGATGCCGAAGCGGCGGCCAAGGCCGCAGCGGCCGTGGCCACGCAGGGCAAGGCCTGATCGGCCGGGCCCAGCTTGGTTGGGCCCCGTTCAGTCGGGCCGCAAGGCCCAGATCACCGGGCAGTGGTCCGACAGCTGTCGGTCCTGGTCCCGGGCTTCATATGGCAGGCGCGCAAAGCGCCTGTTGCCGTTTTGGGCGGCCAGTTTCTGGTCGATGAGGATGTCATCGACGTAGGCCTTGTGGCGGTCGCGGGCGTCGCAGGGCTGGTAGGGCAGGCCTTCCGTGGCGCGGTGCAGGATCGCGCCGGGCGGCTGGTTGTCGCTCCAGGCGGGCATCAGGTTCAGGGGCGCGTCCTCGTCGGGGCCGGCCGGCCAGCGCGAATCCTTGTCGAGCCGGCGGTTGAAGTCGCCCAACACCGCAAAGGGCGTGCCTTCGCGCACGCGCTGGTCAATCCAGGCTTCGACGATGGGCGCTTGCCGGCGCAGCTTCTCGCAGGGGCCGAAGTTGCGGTCGAGCCGGCCATCGAAGCAGCCGCTCTTGAGGTGCACGGACAGCAGCCGCGTCTCGCGCGGGCCGCCAGGGTAGAGCGTGATGTCGGCGGCGGTACGGGTGCTGCCGTCGATGTCCAGGGCCTTGAGTTCGGTGTTGCAGCGGTAGGGCAGCCCCTCGCGGATGGCAAAGCCCACCTTCTGCGGGTGCGCGCGCTGCACGAAGCAGTCGAGCTTCCAGCCTTTGGAGAAGACCAGTCGCGCGGCTTCGGGGCCATCAACCTCCTGCAAGGCGACCACATCGACCCGGTGAGCTTCGCGCAGTTGGGCGGCGCTGCGCGCCAGGGCCTCGAAGTCGGCGGGCGTGCGCACGGGCGGCGGCTTTTTGCCGGGCGAGCAGGGCAGGGCGCGTTCGCGGCTGGCCGGTTGCTGGCTCATGCAGCGAGAGCCGAGCTCCGAGCGGGTGCGCGGGCTCATCAGCCATTCGAGGTTCCAGGTGGCCAAGGTCAGGCCCTCGCTGGCGGCGATGGGGCGGCCTTCGGTGCTTCTTTCCTGGCCCCCCAGGCCGAAGAGTCTGGCTTGGGCGGCCGGGGCGGCCAACAAGGTTGCCAAAGCGGCGATCAGAGCGGTGGCCAGAAGGGGGGCCGCAAGGGTGGCCCATGGCGGCATGCGGGCCGCAAGGCGCGGCCCGGGGTCGGGAAATCGGGGCAAGAGGGTCTCCGCTGATGGTGTTGTCGTCGCTGCGGCCGGCATGTGCGCTGGCCTTCATGCAAGGCCGCACTGTGTCATGGTGCAACGCGCCCAACCCCGAAGATGTCGACAGATGGCGACGCGGGCTTGTGACAGGCTGTGTCCAGCGCCCATAGCGAACTCAGCGCCCCCAGAGCCCTCTTGGCGCGCCTCAGACGCCCAGGGCCGCCTTGTCCAGCGTGTAGTTCTGCGGGCCGGCCGCGGCGATCTTGATGGCGCCGATGCGGTTGGCCAGCGCCACCGATTTCACCAGGTCCCAGCCTTGCGACAGGCCGTAGAGCAGGCCGCCGCGGAAGGCGTCGCCGCAGCCGGTCGGGTCGACGATGGCCTCGGCCTTGACGCCGGGCACATGGGTTTTTTCGCCCTGCACCCAGACGTTGCAGCCATCGGCGCCCAGGGTTTCGATCAGGCCCCGCAGGTGGGACTTCGACAACTCGGCCAGCGAGCTGCCCGTGCGGTCGGCCAGCATCTTGCCTTCGTAGTCGTTGACGGCCACCCAGGTGGCTTGCGAGACGAAGCGCTTGAGGTCTTCGCCGTCGAACATGGGCAGGCCCTGGCCCGGGTCGAAGATGAAGGGGATGTTGGCGGCCTTGAGCTGCTCGGCGTGCTGGATCATGGCGTCGCGGCCGTCGGGGGCGACGATGGCCAGCTTGATCGAAGCATCGGCCTCGATGCGCTGGATGTGGGCCTGGCCCATGGCGCCGGGGTGAAAGGCCGTGATCTGGTTGTTGTCCTGATCGGTGATGATGATGGCCTGGGCGGTGTAGTCCTCTTCCACCGTGCGCACGCGGCCGAGGTCGATGCACCGGGCTTCGAGGTAGTCGCGGTAGGGCTGGCCATCCTTGCCCAAGGTGGCCATGATCCGCGGCTCACC
>CAYPUS010000250.1:2526-5103 GCA_964413815.1 uncultured Aquabacterium sp.
GCTTGAGGCTGTAGGCGATGTTGCCCGCGCAGCCACCGAACTCTTTGCGCAACGTGGGCACGAGGAAAGAGACGTTCAGGATGTGCACCTGGTCCGGCAGGATCTGCTGTGAAAAGCGCCCCGGGAAGTTGGTGATGGTGTCGAAGGCGAGCGAGCCGCAGATCAGGACGGACATGGGGGACCTCAGGAAAAGTGAGAAGGGGCGGGGCCCCTGATGCGTTCAGGGACTCAGGGATAGAACAGCTCGGCGGTGTAGCCCGCCGGTCGGATGTCGGGTGCCAGCAGGCGCCACTGCAGCGTGGTGCTGCGGTGGCCGGGCACGGCGGGCGGGGCGGATGCGGCCTGGGGCGCAGCCTGGCCGTTGAGCGTCTCGGCCTTGGCATCGGCGGTGTCCAGCCATTGGGCATCGTCGGGCGAGAACACGCGGCGTGCGATCACGGCGCCGTTCTGGTCGGTCAGCGTGAGATCGACATGCGGCCAGGCCAGGCCGATGCCGGCGCGGTTGTGCACGACGACGGCCAGGCGGTAGCTGTCCGGCCCTTCCGAGGCGGCGCGCACGAGCGTGGCGCTTTCGACCTGCAGGTCCTCGATGCGCAGCGGCGGCTTGAGTTCGCAGCCGGCGATGGCACACCACTGCGTCAACAGCGGGCGGCTGGCGGGATGGTGCGCGGCGATGAGGTCGCGGAACTGGTGGCCCAGTTGAAGGGCCAGTGTGGCGAGCAAGGTCAGCGCCAGCAGGGTCAGCGCCGCGCGTGTGGCGGGATGGCGCCAGAAGGCCTTGCGCCGGGCGTGTTTCAGGAAGGTCGGCTGGTCGCCCTGAGAGGATGTCAGAGCGGCGGCGTCCTCGCCGGATGCCGGTGTCGGCGGCGGGGCTTCGTTGGCGTCGCTGCCATCGCTGTTGGCGGTGATGACGGCGGCCGCGCGCAGGCCATCGGTCAGCGCGGGCTGGCTGGCCTTGTCCGATGCGTCGGGCGCGATCGCGGGGGCGTTGCCGGGGCCGACTTCGGGGTTCAGGTCAGAAGGGCCGAAGTCCGAGGCCCAGTCTTCCTCGGCATCGAGGAAGGCGTCGGTGGGGAACTCGGCGTCGGCGAATTCGGGGCCTTCTTCCAGGCGGCGCACGGGCCTGCGGACACGCGAGCTGGAAGGCAGGAGGTAGCGCGAATCCAGCGCATCTTCTTCCTCGGTGCTGGGCACGTTCTCGGGTGGTTCGTCCAGCCAGGGGCTGGGCGAGGGCGAGAGCTGGCGCAGGGAGAGGTCCTCCGTGGCACCTTGGGATGGCGTTTGGAAGGGGCTTTGCGGCGCCTCCTCGGGTTCGGGCAGCGCGGCTTCGGCCGGCGTGGGCTGGTTGGCAGAAGGGCCGGCGAAGGTGGCCGCAGGCGCCGCCATCCCGGGTGCGTCGGCGCGGCCCGGTGGGCTGGCCCAGGCAGAAGCGGCCAATGGGGGCTGGAGGTCTGACGAGGGCGCACCGGCGTCGGGCCGCCCCGTCATCGAAGCCAGTACCGCCTCCAGCGGTGTGTCATCGTCGACGGCGATGGCGGTGTCGAGCTCGAAATCCGTCGTGGCCTCGATCGGGGGGGGATCCAGGGCCAGGTCGTCTTCGCTCAGCCTTTGATCGCCGGCTTCTTCGGCAGGTTGCGTGCGAGCCCAGCCGCTGGGTGGCGGGGAGTCGAAGCCCGGGTCCACTTCTTCGTCGGCCATCAGGCCTTGCTCTGCAAGGGGGCTGCGCGGGGCCGCGACGGACGGTGCCGGCGGAGGCGGTGGCGGCTGCACATTGGGCATGGCCGCCAAAGGGATCGAGACGCCTGCAGGTGCGCCACCCGCCAGTGGGCTCGGCTGTGGCGGGGTGAACGGGAACGCGGCGCCGGGTGTCGGGGCCTGTGCCGGAGGGCGGGTCAGCCAGGCGGGCAGATCTTCCGCACCGGGGGCGACGGGCGGGGCAGGCACCGATGCCGCCGAAGGCGATGGCGCAGGTGCCTGAACGGGCGTTTGCGCGGCAGGCTCGGCAGGGGCGGCCTGCGCAGCCGGGCTGGGTGCTGGCGGTGGGGTTTCAGCTGCCACATTGGGCTGCTCGGTCACCTCAGGCTGGCGGGCGTCCTGGCTGGGCGAAGCGTTGTCCGTCGCGCCGGACAGATGCGCCGGCCGGGGTGGCGGCGGATCTTTTTCGAGGTCGAACAGCGCCGGCAGCGCATTGAAGACCTCATGGCACCGGCCGCAGCGCACCCAGCCTTCCGAGACCTTCAATTGGTCCTGCACGACCTTGAAGATCGTGCCGCAGTGGGTGCATCGGGTGGCCAGGCTCATAAGGCCACGTTTATGCCATTGAATCAGGCTGTTTTGGACCGCGCGAACCCCTCATGCGGGTTCCCCCGTTGGCGAGTTGCAACTGGCTGAAACAGGGTGAGGGCACGAGGCATGCTCAGCGCGGCTTTTGCGCCGTCATCAGGATCCAGCCGTCTTCCGAGTTGGCCACTTGCAGCTGCAGGCCCACTTCGGCGTAGGCATCCTTGAGCTCCTGCTCCTGGCGCGCCAGGATGCCGGCCAGCACCAGATGGCCGCCGGCCATGTCGCGCCCGGCGG
>CAYPUS010000251.1:0-5090 GCA_964413815.1 uncultured Aquabacterium sp.
CTCTATGTGCACCTGCCGTGGTGCCTGAAGAAGTGCCCGTATTGCGACTTCAACTCACATGAACTGGCCCCCAAGACGCCTGCGGCGTCACACGCCGCTTCGATTCCGATTGCTTCAGACGCCACATCGGGCAAGCACCTGACGCCCGCCCTGGAGGCGCGCTACCTCGACGCCCTGTGCGCCGACCTGGAATCCGCGCTGCCGCAGATCTGGGGCCGCCGCGTGCACACCATCTTCATCGGCGGCGGCACGCCCAGCCTGTTCTCGCCCGAGGCCATCGATCGGCTGCTGGCCGACATGCGCGCCCGCCTGCCGCTGGAGGCCGACTGCGAGATCACGCTCGAAGCCAATCCCGGCACCTTTGAAAAAGACCGCTTCAAGGCCTTCCGGCAGGCCGGGGTGAACCGCCTGTCCATCGGGGTGCAAAGCTTCGACGACGCCAAGCTCCAGGCCCTGGGCCGCGTGCACAACCGGGCACAGGCCATCGCGGCCGTCGAAGAGGCGAAAGCCTGTTTCGACACCTTCAACCTCGACCTGATGTACGCCCTGCCCGGCCAGACGCCGGCCGACCTGGAGGCCGACATCCGGCAGGCCCTGGCCTTCCACCCGCCCCACCTCTCGCTCTACCACCTCACGCTCGAGCCCAACACCGTCTTCGCGACGCGCCCCCCGAAGGACCTGCCCGATGACGACACCGCCTTCGACATGCTCGACCACCTCATCGCGCGCGCCAGCCAGGCCGGCCTGCAGCGCTATGAGGTGTCCGCGTACGCCCAACCGGGGCACCAGTGCCTGCACAACCTGAACTACTGGCAGTTCGGCGATTACCTGGGCATCGGGGCCGGCGCGCACAGCAAGATCAGCTTTCCCGACCGCATCGTGCGGCAGGTGCGCTGGCGGGAACCGGGCACCTACATGGACAAGGCCGCGCAAGGCCTGGCCTGCTCCAACGAGACCGAGGTCGATCTCAAGTCCCGCGCCTTCGAGTTCATGATGAACGCGCTGCGCCTGAAGGACGGCTTCGAACTGCTGCGCTTCACCGAGCGCACCGGCCTGACCCTGGCCAGCATCCAGGCTCCCCTGGCCGAGGCCGAGGCCCGCGGCCTGCTGGCGCGGGACCTGGCACGCGCCTGGCCCACGCCCAAAGGCTTCGACTTCCTCAGTGATCTCCAGGCATTGTTCCTGCAAGAATGAGCGCCATGACCACCCCCTTGCTCAGCGACAGCACCGTGGCCTTCATCGAGCGGGAAGTCGCCATCGACGTGGCCGCCTGCTCGGCGCAGCTGCGCCCCAGCGCGGCGCGCGGTTTCGCCGGGCAGGTCTCGCCCGACCGCCAGCGCGTGACCGTCTTCGTGCGCCGCGCCGAGGCGACGCAGCTGGTGCAGGACATGCTGAGCCAGGACCGCATCGCGGTGGTGTTCTGCCTGCCAGAAACCGAGGCGGCCATTCAGATCAAGGGACGGCAGGTGGCGGTGGCCCCGGCCAATGCCGAAGACAGCCAGCACATCGAGGCTTACCGCAAGGCCTTCATCGATGGCATCACGCGCCTGGGCTACGACCCGCATTTCGGGGCGGCCTACATGGCCGTCGAGCCCGGCCAGATGCTGGCGGTGAGCTTCACGCCCGAGCAGATTTTCGAGCAGACCCCCGGCCCGGCGGCCGGCCGCCCGCTGGCGGAAACGGCCGGCCAGGGGGCCTGAGATGCAAGGCAGTGCCGAGGACGTCTGCCTGACCAGGCTGCGCAGCTGCTTCGAGGGCGCCGTGCCCGGCGCGCTGGCGACCTGCGACGAGCATGGCGTGCCCAACATCGCCTACCTGTCCCAGGTCGAGTACGTGGACGAACGCCACCTGGCGCTGACCTTCCAGTTCTTCAACAAGACCCGGCACAACATCCTGGCCAACCCCCAGGCCGTGCTGAAGGTCGCCGACCCCGCTTCCGGTGCCAGCTACCGCCTGCATGTGCGCTACCTGCGCACCGAAACCAGCGGCCCGCTGTTCGAGCGCATGAAGGCCAAGCTGGCAGGCATCGCCTCGCACACCGGCATGGAGGGCATCTTCAAGCTGCGGGGCGCCGACATCTATGAAGCCTGGCAGGTCGACACCGTCGTGCCGCCCATCCGGGATGGCGCGCCAGGCCGGCTCAAGCTGCTGCCCCGGCTGCGCCAGATGAGCGCCGCCCTCAACGCCGCCCGCGACCTGGAAGAGCTGCTGGAGACCACCTTGTCGCAGCTGGCCACGGCCTGCGGCATCCAGCAAGCGATGATCCTCAAGCTCGACGAATGTGGGCAGCGGCTTTTCACGGTCGCCAGCCGCGGCTATGCCGACTCCGGCGTCGGCTCCGAGGTGCCCATGGGCCACAGCGTGATCGGTGTGGCCGCGCGCGAATGCACCCCCATCCGCATCTCGCACATGACCAGCGAGTACATCTACGGCAAGGCCGTGCGCGACAGTGCCCAGGCCTTGGGGCTACTGAACGAGCTGGAGACGGCCATCCCCATGCCCGGCCTGCCCGAATCGCGCAGCCAACTGGCTGTGCCCATCCTGGCGGGCGAGGACCTCTACGGCGTGCTTTACGTCGAAAGTCCCGAAGACATGCGCTTCAGCTACGACGACGAAGACATGCTGCAGGTGCTGGCGCAACAGTTCGGCTGGATCGCCCGCAACCTGGCCCTGGCCGAGGCGGGCACGGAGGTCGGCGGCGAAACCGCCGGCGATACCACGTCGGATTCCGTCCCCCACGCCGCCTCCGATGCCGCGCCCGACACGGCCGCCCCGGTCAGCGCCACCACCAAACCGGTGCTGGTGCGCTACTTCAGCGCCGACCACAGCGTCTTCCTCGACGAGGACTATCTGATCAAAGGCGTGGCCGGCGCGATCTTCTGGAAGCTGGTGCAGGCCGTCCAGCGCGAAGGCCGTGACCAGTTCACCAACCGCGAACTGCGCCTGGCGCCGGACCTCAATCTGCCAGACATCGCCGACAACCTGGAGGCCCGTCTCGTGCTGCTGCAAAAGCGTTTGCTCGAGCGCACGCAATGTGTGCGCATGCACAAGACGGGGCGGGGGCGCTTCCAGCTTCAAATCACACAGTCGCTGACGCTGCAGCAGGCCGACTGACACCGGCTGCGTGTTGCGCGGCACGCGCCCTGTCGTCCTGCGCATCGGCCAGCCTCACCTGCTGGCCGGCATTCAACCAGGCATTGAGCGCGAAGGCCACGAAGCCCAGCGCCACCACCATGGAGCCGGTGCCGACGATGGGCTCGGCGGCCGGCCATTGGTGCATCACCGCATAGATCCCCACCAGCATCACCGGCAGGCCCAGGTTGTGCAGCCAGAAGTGCACCTTGGCCAGCACGCTGTGCGCCATGGCGGGAAAGACCTGGTAGATCACGCCCATCAAGGCCATCGACACCCAGCCCACCAGGTTGGCGTGGGCGTGCAGGCTCTTGTTGGTGAAGTCGTGCTGGGAAGCCATCACGATGCCGATGCCGATGGCCAGCAGGGCGTACAGAACGGCCATGCGCAACATGTTCTTAGCCATGGCACACCTCCTTGTCTTCGCGTGCGAGTGCGTTGTGGGTTTGGCGCGCTGCGGTCGGCAGCTTGAAGGCCGCCTGCAGCTTGTGCCAGGAGCGGGCGTCCAGCAGGGGACGCGCCATGTCGAGTTGCGAGGCGAAGACCTCGTCCGGCATGCCCTTGCGCATGTCGCCGAGCATGGCCACGCGCTCGGGATGGGCCAGTTGCGGCACGATCCAGCGGAACACCAGGGCCATCTCCTGAGCGGGAATGCTGGCCACCAGCGCGTCGTGGATCTCGATGATCTCGGCGTCGGTGTAGTGAGCCCACAGCACGGCGTTGTGCTCGCGCTCTTCGATCAGCATGTGCTCCAGGCTCTCGGCCACGAAGCGGCTGAGCGCCTGGTAGAGCTCTCGCCAGGCGGTGGCCTGTGCCTCGGCCGGGGCATGCAGGGCTTCTTCGAGGCTGGCATGCAGCACGGCGATGTGCGTGAAGTGCTGGACGTGCTCGTGGGCGCATCGGGCGGTGCTGCCCGGGCTGCGGCGTTCCATGGCGGGGTGCAGGAAGTTGTCCTCGTGCTTGAGGTGTTCGCCGCAGACATGCAGCAATGCGCGCAGCTGTTCGGCGGTTTCTTCGCGTTCGCGGGCATCGGTGTAATCGGTGTGGCCGACGCGCACGAGGATTTCGCTCATGAAGGCGCGCAGGCCTTTGTGGATGCCGAGGTAGACATCGAAGCGCGTCTGCTGGCCGCTGCTCTGGAGGGGGGGTTGGTGAGGCATGGTGTCGCTTCCTCTGTGTGCCTTGTTGACGATGGGAGCGACTGTAGGGAATCGGACATCACATGTTTCGTAAATGCTTCTTCAGCAATCCTTAAAGGGCTCTTAACCCCCCATCAGGGCGAGAGAAAGCGGGCGGCGGCGCGCTTTGTCGGTACACCGCAGGGCGGGGCTGGGGCGACGTCTGGCCGGGCGCCTATGTTGGTGGTCCCGCTGCGCGGGACTGCCCTGCGCTGCTCACAATGAGGTGGTGCCGTGGAACTCGCTGCGGGGCTGGCGCCCCTACGCTCAAACATCCACGGCAAGTTTGATGGACGAAGCGCGCTGCGCGCGCCCACCTCATTGCTGCGCTGCTCGGCACCAACGAAGTCGCCCGGCCAGACGCCGCCCCAGCCTTTTCCGCCCTGCTCGCCGCATGCCGAGAGGGGTTGCTCGGCTTCCACGAATGAGCACAGTGTGAGGCCGTTGACCTCTTCTGAATCGCTAGCCGGATCACCGACTTGCTGCGGCATGATGGACTGAGATGGCGCGAAGGCCAGCAGGGACACCCATGCCGTAAGAGGCTCGGTCCAAACGATCACTGCGAAGCACACCGACGAAGGCATGCCCCCATAGCGGCCGCAGCATGTCTTGAGCGGGCGGAAGAGGCCGGGGTGGCAGCCGGCCGGGCGACTTCGTTGGTGCCGAGGAGCGGAGTGGCGAGCTTGGCGCGCGTGAGCGCGCTTCGTCATCTGACTTGCCGTGGATGTTTGAACGGAGTGGCGTCAGCCACGCAGTGAGTTCCACGGCACAAGCTCGCCG
>CAYPUS010000252.1:0-5082 GCA_964413815.1 uncultured Aquabacterium sp.
CAGTTCAGCGCCGCTTCGTCCAGGGCCTGCACCACCGCGCTGTTGATCAGATCGCGCTCTTCGAAAGTCTTGTCCAGCTCCATCTTGCCGATGACGGAACGCAGCGTGGTCTGGGCCAACTGCGTGATGGCGACGATGTAGTTGGACGAGCCGTAGCTGGCGCGCAGGTGGACGGCATCCTGTACTTCCAGGTGACCGACCACCTGCAGTTGCGTGTTGTCCTTGGTGATGCAGACCTGGCTGGGCACATCCAGCGGCACTTCCTTGAGCGAGTGCTTGTAGGCCACGCTGTCGATGAAGGGCAGCACCACCTTGAGCCCGGCCGTCAGCGTGCCGTGGTACTTGCCCAGGCGCTCGAGCACCCATGCGCTCTGCTGTGGCACCACCTTGACGGACTTCGAAACGAAGATGACGGCGATGATCAGGATGACGAGGGCAATTTCCATGGTGTGAGCCTTTCTTGTTTCTTTGCTTGTTGGTGGACGCGGATGCGTGCGGTGCGTGATCAGGCAGCCTGGCTTGCCCGCTCAGGCTTTTTCAAGCAGGAGTTGATTGCCCTGCATGGCGCAGATGCGGTAGGTGCCCGGGGACGGCAGGTGGGGAGCGGGCGGGGGCGATTGCAGGCGGGCCTGCCAGGTCGCGCCGCGGTAGTGGACCTGGGCGGAGCCATCTGCCTGCCATAGCTCGACCTGCACGATCTGGCCCAGATCGAGCACCAGGTTGCTGTCGGTGCTCGGGCGCAGCGGATTGGCTGCGGCCAGTGCGAGGGCCTTGCGGTGGCGCGCATACCAGGCGCCTGCGCTGAGCCCGCCGACGAGGGCGGCCAAGGCGATCTGCAAAGCCGTGCTCAGCCCGGCGTGCGCGGCCAGGGCGCCAGCCACGGCGCCCAGCGCCAGCATCAAGAGGTAAAAGGTGCCGGTTGACAGCTCGACCGCCACCAGGACGCCGGCTATGACCCACCACAGCGTGCTTTCGTTCACCACTTGCTCCTGTTCACTTCCATTGACGATCTGTGTCGATCCTACACGCTGTGGCATTCCCTCGGTGGAGGGGAATGGGCCTGCGCACAACGAAGAAGCGCGGGTGGACGCAGCGATCGCTGCACACCAAAGCAAACAGGCGCCCCACGGGCGCCTGCATCGGCTCGGATGAGCAGGGAGGGCGAAAGGCCGCTCAGGGCTGCGTCAGCAGCTTGTTCAGATCGGCCAGGTCTTCCGGGGTCAAGGTGCCTGCTGCCTGCTTGAGCTTGATGGAGCCAACGATCACGTCGTAGCGTGCCTTGTACAGGTCCTTCTGCATGGCCGTGACCTGGGTCTGCGCGTCCAGCACGTCCTTGTTGATGCGCACACCGACACGGTAGCCCAGTTGCGTGGCCTCCAGAGCCAGCTTGGCCGAGGCTTCCGCCGCCTCATAGGCTTGCACCTGGGCCAGGCCTGATTGCACCGCCGAGAAGGCCTGGCGCGTGCCCAGGGCCACGGTGCGTTTGGCATTGTCGACATCGTGCTGGGCCGTCTCCTGCATGGACAGGGTTTCCTTCACGCGGTTCTGGATGGCCCCACCAGCGTAGAGCGGGACCTCCAGTTCCAGCCCGATGGTCCCATTGGTGCCCGAGTTGACGCGGGCGCTCATGAGATTGGAGTCGGTCTTGCCATTGGTGAGGTTGGCCACGGCACTGAGCACCGGCAGATGGCCGGCCTTGGCCTTGTCCGTCTCCAGTCGGGCGATGGCCAGGCGCACCTCGGCCTTGCGCACGCTCGGGGCGGAGGCGGCGCGGTTGACCCAGTCTTCCATGTCGCCAGGGGTCAGCGTGTCGAGCTTGACCGGCGTGGCCAGGGGCGTGGGTTTGACGTCCGCACGTCCGACCAACTGGTCAAGGGCGATGCGCTTGACGCGCAAGTCGTTGGTGGCGGCGATCTCCTGGGCGGTGGCCAGGTCATAGCGGGCCTGGGCTTCCCGGGTGTCGGTGATCGTGGCGTTGCCGACTTCGAAGTTGCGCTTGGCCGACGCAAGCTGCTCGGCCAGGGCCGTCTTGTTGGCCTGCGTCGTGGTCAGCACGTCCTGCGCGCCCAGCACATCGAAGTAGGCCTGCGTCAGGCGGGCGGCCAGGTCGTTTTCGGCCAGGGCCAGATCGGCCTGGGCCGAGTTCACCGATTGCTCGGCCTGGTCGATCTTCAGGCTGTCGGGCCGGTTGAACAGGGGCTGCTTGGCGGCCAGGGCAATGTTGCGGTTGGTCGAGGTGGAGTTGCCATTGGGCGAGCCGGTGGTCTGCTGCAGCGCGGCGCGCTCCTGCGCGTTCAGATCGGCGCTGGAATCGAACCGGCTGCGCGACAGCGTTGCCTTCAGGCCCAGGCTGGGGCGCACCAGCGCGTATGCCTGATCCAGTTGGTACTGCACCGTCTCGACCTGCGACTTGGCGGCCAGGTAGGCGGCATCGTATTGCTTGGCCGCCTGGTAGAGATCGATCAGGCTTTCAGCGTGCGCGCTCGTCCAGCCCATCATGCCGATCACGGCGATCGCGGTCGCCTTGACAAGCGGACGCCAGCGGCCGGCTATACGGCGGGCCGGGGTCGAGGCGGTCGTGTTGACGGGCTTGGACATCTGGTAATTCCTCAGTGGTTGGGGACGCAGTCTTGATTCGGATGGGGATCAGAACTGGAAGCGGCTGGGCTCGGCGAAGCCCGGCAGACGGGGCGCCAGCGTATCGAAGATGGACTGGCGGCTGAACTGGCCTTCGCTGACGCGGGTGTGCAGCACGGCTTGCATGACGGGATCGCTGCCCACGATGGCCAGCAGGCGGCCGCCGACCTTCAACTGGTCGAGCAAGGCCTGTGGCACCGATGGGACGGAGCCGGTCAGGACGATGGCGTCATACGGGCCCTGCGCGGCGAAGCCGGCAGCGCCATCGGCGTGGATGACCTCGGCATTGCTCACGCCGGCCTTGCGCAGGTTGTTGCGCGCGGCGGCGGCCAGTTCGGCATCGCTTTCCAGCGCGATGACGCGGCGGGCCTTGTGGCCCAGCAGCGCCGTCACGTAGCCGGTGAGCGCGCCGATCTGCAGCACCGTGTCGTGCTTGCTCAGGTTCAGGTCCTGCACGAGGCGGGCTTCCACGCGGGGCGCCAGCAGCGCGCGGCCCTTGCCCAGCGGGATCTCGAGGTCCATGAAGGCCTGGCCGAGGTGTTCGGCTGGCACGAAGTCTTCACGGCGAACGGCCGACAGCAACGCCAGCACGGTGGTGTCCAGGACATCCCACGGGCGGATCTGTTGCTCGATCATGTTGAAACGGGCTTGTTCGACGTTCATTCTGGGCATCCTACGGGAGACGATATGGGAAAGTAATCCGGAAAAAGCATAGATTCTAAGAAGTGCTGGGAGGATTGCCGCGACCTGCATCACGAATCTCGGCACGATTGCCCGCAGTCCGAGGGTTGCCACCGGGGCCCCGGCGCACCCAGCGTCCGAAATCATCAAGGAAGGTGTAGACGACGGGCACGACCACCAGGGTCAACAAAGAGGAAGCAATCACGCCACCGATCACGGCCTGGCCCATGGGTGCGCGTTGTTCCGAGCCTTCGGTGAGCGCGAAGGCCAGCGGCACCATGCCGAAGACCATGGCCAGCGTCGTCATCAGGATGGGGCGCAGCCGCACGCGGGCGGCCAGAAGCAGGGCCTCGCGGCGGGGCAGGGGCTCGGTGTGATGGCCTTCGCCACTGTCGCCGGCCCGCGCGCGGTTGGCGAAGTCGACCAGCAAGATCGCGTTCTTGGTGACCAGGCCCATCAACATGATGATCCCGATGACCGAGAACATGTTGAGTGTCGAGCCGAACACCAGCAGCGTGAGGACCACGCCGATCAAGGTCAGCGGCAGCGAGCTCATCAAGGCCACGGGCTGCAGGAAACTCTTGAATTGCGAGGCCAGGATCATGTAGATGAAGACGATGGCCAGCACCAGTGAGGACAGGGCAAAGCCGAAGGCCTCCTTCATGTCCTTGGTCGAGCCGCCGAAGCGATATCGGTAGCCGCCAGGCCAGACGGTGTCTTCCAGCACCTGCCGGATGTCGTTGGAGACTTCGCCCGTGGCGCGGCCGCTGACGTTGGCGGTGATCTCGACCTCGCGGTTCAGGTCGCGGCGGTTGATCTGGCTGGGCCCGAAACCTTCCACGATGTCCGCCACCTGGTGCAGGCGCACGATGCGCGGCTGGCCTTGCGCATCGACGCCCGCCACCAGCGGCAGGTTGCGCAGGTCGGCGGCGCCGCGGCGGGCCTCGGGGGCGAGCGCGATGCGGATGTCGTAGTTCTGCTCGTCCTCGGCGCGCCAGCTGCCCACGGTCTTGCCTTCGACCAGCACCGACAGCGCATTGCTGATGGCCTCGACGCTCAGCCCCAGGTCGGCGGCGGCATCGCGGCGCACGCGGATGTCCAGCGTGGGCTTGTTGGGCTTGAGGCTGCTGTCGACGTCGACCAGGCCGGGGATGTGCCGCAGCCTGGCCAGGGTCTGCTGCGTCAGCTTGTCCAGCTCATCGAGGCTGGTGCCCTGGATGGACAGCTGGATGGGTTTTTGGCCGCCCACCGCATCGAGCAAGCCGACGTGGGTCACCGTGATGCCGGGCAATTGCGACAAGGCCTCGCGCAGGGGCGCCGAGAGCTGATCGACGCTGCGCTCGCGCAGGTGCCGGTCTTTGAGGCGCACATAGACGCTGACCTGGTTGCGGCCCAGCGCGAAGCCCGTGTTGATGGTCGAGAGCGTGTGGCTGACCTCGGGCATCTTGCGGATCACGGTCTCCACATCGTGCGTGCGCGCTTCGGTGGCTTCAAGCGAGGTGCCGGCCGGCGTGTAGAAGGTGACGAAAGTCTCGGAGTAATCGGCGCGCGGCACGAACTCGGTGCCGATCAGCGGCATCAGCGCGACGCTGCCGGCCATGCTGGCGCCCGCCACAAGCAAGGTCCACCACGGGTGATCGAGCGCCGTGCCCAGCAGCTTCTGGTAGCCCTGTGCCAGCGCCTCGGACTGCCGCTCGACCAGGCCTGTGAGTCGGCCGATGCTGCGGTCGTACCAGGAAGGATGGTGTGTGCCCGACGCCTCTT
>CAYPUS010000253.1:0-5080 GCA_964413815.1 uncultured Aquabacterium sp.
ATTGACCATCACCTCCAGGGGCAGGCGGCCGTTGTCAGTGGCCGGCAGGTCGCCAACCAGCTTGGCGGTCGAGCGGAAGCTGAGGTCGGGCTGCACCTCGGTCACGGCGACCTTGACAGGGCCGTCGCCGAAGATCTGCATCACCACCGCGCCATTGAACTTGATGTTGGCCTGCATCAGCACCCCGGCCGCGCTCATCTCGCCCAGCAACTTGCGCAGGGGCGCTTCGAAAGGCTCGTTGGCTTCGCGGCGGCGCAAGGCCTCCTGCCAACTGTCGGTCAGGCGCACCAGCATGCCCCGCACGGGCAGACCTTCGAAAAGAAATTTGTGCAGTTCACTCATGGGAAGTCAGTCCTTGCGGGCGGGCGCCGGTGCGTCGATGCGCACCATGTCGGTCTTATATTGGGCTGATTTCTCGACATACAAGGCCGTGCCCAGGTGCATGCGCGCCAGGTCGACGTCGGTCAGGGGGCGCACGGCCTTGGCCGGCGAGCCCATGATGAGCATGCCGTCTTCGAACACCTTGCCTTCCGTCACCAATGCGCCTGCCGCCACCAGGCAGTTGCGACCGATCACCGCGCCATTGAGCACCACGGCCTGAATGCCGATCAGTGCACCGTCGCCGATGGTGCAACCATGCAGCATGGCCTGGTGCCCCACGGTCACATCCTTGCCGACGGTGAGGGGATAGCCGAGGTCGGTGTGCAGCACCGAGCCTTCCTGGACGTTGCTGCGCTCGCCGATGACGATGGGCTCGTTGTCACCCCGCAGCGTCACATGGGACCACACACTGCTGTGCTCGGACAAGGTCACCTGGCCGATCACGTCGGCCGACTCGGCCACGTAGGCCGTGGGGTGAACTTCAGGGGAGAAATCCTTGATACGGTAAAGCGCCATGGTGATCGCGGCCCAGGATGGAGGCAGCCAATGCGGTGGGGGGACAGGGATTCTACGGCGCCGGCCCGTTTCGTGCCGCCCGCCCCCTTGCGCGCGACGCCTTTTGAATCTCTCTATCATTGGGGCTGCCCCCGTTTGCCCATCGTTTTACCCCTTCGTTTTACCCTTAGCGCGCTTCATGCTCATCCTGCTGTCTCCAGCCAAAAGCCTGGATTACGAGACCCCACCCACCACCGACACGCACACCTTGCCGCAGTTCGCCAAGGAGTCGGCCGCCCTGATCGAGGTCCTGCGCCCCTATACGCCCGCCCAGATCGCCTCGCTGATGAGCCTGAGCGACCCCCTGGCGACCCTGAATGTGGCGCGCTATGCGGCGTGGTCGCCGCGCTTCACGGGCAAGAACAGCAAGCAGGCCATCCTCGCCTTCAATGGCGATGTGTATGAGGGGTTGAATGCGTCCAGCCTCAAGCAAGCCGATCTGGACTGGGCGCAAGAACACGTGTGCCTGCTCAGCGGCCTCTACGGCATCTTGCGGCCCCTGGACTGGATGCAGCCTTACCGCCTGGAGATGGGCACCAAGCTGCCCAACCCCCGCGGCAAGGACCTGTATGCCTGGTGGGGTGACACCCTGGCCGAGTACCTGAACACCCAACTGGCGGCGCAGGGCGACGACCTGGTCATCAACCTGGCCTCGCAGGAGTATTTCAAGTCGGTCAAGCGCAAGGCGCTCAAGGCCCGGGTCGTCGAATGCGTGTTCGAGGACTGGAAGGGGGGCGGCTGGAAGATCATCAGTTTTCACGCCAAGCGGGCCCGTGGCCTGATGGCGCGCCATGCCATCGTCCAGCGCGCGACCCAGACCAGCCAGTTGCTGAGTTTCAACGCCGAGGGCTATGCCTACGATGCCAGTGCTTCCGAGCCGGATCGCCTGGTGTTCCGGCGGAGACTGGCCGACTGAAAATCACTATCATCGACAGCACCATGTCCGAACAGCTGATCACCCCCGAACTGCGCAAGTGGCTGGTGGAGCAGGCAGATGCCGGCCACTCCGCCCAGGCCATCCTGGATGCCATGAAGGCCAGCGGCTGGAACGAGCAGACGGCCTTGCAGGCGATCGAGCAGTTCATGCGGGCGCGCACCTCCGCGCAGCCGGATGGGCAGTGCAAGCTGGCCGTGCCCGATCCCTTCCCGGCGGATGCACCGGCCGACACCTCGAGGGTGTGGGCGCATGACCGCTGGGTCAATGTGATCATGCAGAACCGCCAGCCCCGTGTCGTGGTGTTCTCAGACCTGCTCTCGCCTGAGGAATGCGAGGAGCTGATTGCGCTGGCGACCCCACGCCTGGCGCGCTCGCAGACCGTGGTCAACGCCACCGGCAGCAGCGAAGTCAATGAGGCCCGCACCAGCAGTGGCATGTTTTTCGGGCGTGGCGAAAATCCGCTGTGCGAGCGCATCGAAGCGCGCATCGCCGCATTGCTGAACTGGCCGGTGGAGCGGGGGGAGGGGATCCAGATTCTGCATTACCTGCCCGGGGCCGAGTACAAGCCGCACTTCGACTATTTCGACCCGCATCAACCGGGCACGCCCACCATCCTGCAGCGGGGCGGACAGCGTGTGGGCACGCTGGTGATGTACCTGAATACACCGGAGGCAGGCGGCGCCACCGTCTTTCCCGATGCGGGCATGGACGTGCATGCCGTGGCGGGCCACGCGGTGTTCTTTTCCTACGCCGTGCCTCACCCCTCGTCGGGGACCTTGCACGGCGGTGCGCCGGTCAGGAACGGCGACAAGTGGGTGGCCACGAAGTGGCTGCGCGAAGGGGTCTTCGCCTGAGGCGGGGCTGAGGCCGCCCCGGCCCGCCCGGCTGAGGCGGCAGGGGCTGGGACGGTTTGCCCGTCGGGCTCAACGCCCACCGCGGTAACGACCGCCGGAGCCAGAGGAGCCGGCGCCGGCCAGTGCCGGAGCGCCGGAAGGGGCGCCGGCGCGGCGCGCCGGGCGTGCATCCTGCGACTTGCCTGCCGAGCCGGAGCCGCCGCCAGATGCCGAGCCAACGCCGTGTCCACGTCCTTGCGCAGAGGGGTTGCCGCCTCCGGCTTGGCCACCCTTGCGCTGCGGCGCCGACGACTGCCCGGAGCGTCCGCCGCCACCCTGGCCGCCGCCCGAAGACGAGCGGGGGCGGTTGTTGCCGCCACCTTGGCCGCCACCACCGCCGCCCGAAGAGCGAGAGCCCGCGGCACCATGGAGCACGCGCCGGCCCAGCTGGATCGGCTCGGGCTTGGCATGGGGGTCGGGCTCGAAGCCAGGCACCGTCTCGCGGGGCAGCTTGCGCTTGATGAGCTTTTCGATGTCGGCCAGGAAGCCTTCTTCATCGATGCAGACCAGGGAGACGGCCTCGCCTTCGGCGCCCGCGCGGCCCGTGCGGCCGATGCGGTGCACATAGTCTTCGGGCACGTTGGGCAGCTCGAAGTTCACCACGTGGGGCAACTGATCGATGTCGATGCCGCGCGCCGCGATGTCGGTGGCCACCAGCACCGCCAGCTCACCCGATTTGAAATCGGCCAAGGCGCGCGTGCGGGCGCTCTGGCTCTTGTTGCCGTGGATGGCCATGGCCGAAATATCCTGCTTGAGCAGGTATTCGACCAGGCGATTGGCTCCGTGTTTCATCCTTGTGAAAACCAATACCTGATGCCAATCATTTATTTTGATCAGATGGCTCAGCAACTCCTTTTTGCGATCGCGGTCGACGGGGAGGACCTTTTGGGCAATCGTGTCGGCGGTCGCATTTCTTCGCGCCACCTCAATAACTTTGGGGTTATTGAGCAGCTTTTCCGCCAGCGCCTTGATCTCGTCGGAAAACGTGGCCGAAAAAAGAAGACTCTGTTTTTTTTCAGGGAGTATCGCGAGCACTCGGCGAATGTCATGGATGAAACCCATGTCCAACATGCGATCGGCTTCGTCGAGCACGAAGAATTCCACCTTGCTGAGATCCAGCGTGCCTTGCTGGTGGTGATCCAGGAGTCGGCCAGGGGTGGCAACGAGGACGTCCACGCCGCGCCGAAGCGCGTCGATCTGCGGGCTCATGCCCACGCCGCCGAACATCACCATGGAGCGGATGGAGAGGTACTTTCCGTAGACGCGGACCGACTCTTCTACCTGGGCAGCGAGTTCGCGGGTGGGCGTGAGGATGAGGGCGCGGATGGGGCGCTTGCCGCCTGCGCCTTGCGGGGCCGAGGCTGCGAGCTGGTGCAATAAGGGCAGGGTGAAGCCGGCAGTTTTACCCGTACCCGTTTGGGCACCGGCAAGAAGGTCGCCGCCACCCAGAACCGCAGGTATCGCCTGCGCCTGGATAGGGGTGGGAGTCGAATACCCCGCTTCGCGGACAGCCCTCAGCAGCGGTTCGATCAACCCCAGATTTTCAAAAGACATAAACAGGCCCATTCAAGGTGATACGGCGACTGCACTCGATCTCTCCGGGCCTGGAGACGACGAGTCAACCGATTTGTAGTGTGGTGAATGCATCAATCATTTATTCGCCATGCCTGATTCACCACACAAAGCAAAATTGTAGGGCGCGACGTGAATATTTCATAGTCGGACCTCCGGCAACGGAGCGACTTTAGCGGCAGACGTGTGTCGAAATGTATCACGGTGGCGTGCTTTGTGCCTTTTGCGGCCGCGGGAAAGCGGCAACTTGCCCTCTAGAATTGACAAATGAGTTCAATGGTTCTCGCAAGAAAGTACCGCCCCCGCGGTTTCGACACGATGGTCGGCCAGGGGCATGTGGTCCAGGCCCTGAGCAATGCCTTGACGCAGCAGCGTCTGCACCATGCCTATCTGTTCACGGGCACACGTGGCGTGGGCAAGACCACGGTCTCGCGCATCCTGGCCAAGTCCCTCAATTGTGTGGGCGCGGACGGGCAGGGCGGCATCACGGCCACGCCTTGCGGGCATTGCCTGCCCTGCCGGGACATCGATGCCGGCCGTTTCGTCGACTACGTCGAGCTCGACGCGGCCTCCAACCGGGGCGTGGAAGAGATCTCGCAACTGCTCGAGCAGGCGGTCTACAAGCCAGTGGTGGGGCGCTTCAAGGTCTACATGATCGACGAAGTGCACATGCTCTCGAACACGGCCTTCAACGCCATGCTCAAGACGCTGGAAGAGCCGCCCGACTACCTGAAGTTCGTGC
>CAYPUS010000254.1:0-5046 GCA_964413815.1 uncultured Aquabacterium sp.
CCAACCCCGAGGTGTCTTCGGTGCGCGATTCCGACCGCATCCTGGGCATGCTCAACAGCAAGACCAAGCGCGCGCAGGAAGGCGGCGAGCCCATCAAGGAACACCTGCTGATCACGCGCTACAACCCCAACCGCGTCGAAGGCGGCCAGATGCTGTCGCTGGAAGACGTGCACGAGATCCTGCGCGTCAAGCTGATCGGCGTGATCCCCGAATCCGAGTCCGTGCTCAACGCCTCCAACCAGGGCATCCCCGCCATCCACCTGACCGGTACCGATGTCTCCGAGGCCTACAAGGACGTCATCGCGCGCTTCCTGGGCGAAGACAAGCCCATGCGTTTCATCGAGGCCGAGAAGCCCGGCTTCTTCAAGCGACTGTTCGGAGGGAAGTAAGACATGGGATTCCTTTCCTTCTTCATCGGTGAAAAGAAGCAGACCGCCACGGTCGCCAAGGAACGGCTTCAGCTGATCCTGGCGCACGAGCGCAATGGCCGCAGCCACAGCCCGAACTACCTGCCCGACCTGCAGCGCGAACTGGTGGCGGTGATCTCGAAGTACGTCTCCATCAATCCCGAGGACATCAAGGTGTCGATGGAACGCCAGGGCGACCTGGAGGTGCTCGAGGTCAAGATCGAGCTGCCTGAAAAGAACCACTGAAAGAACGACTCAGCGGGCCAACCCCCACCGGAATCGCGCGTGTTGCAGTGCACAATACGCGCATTCCGGATGGAGGAAGCTGGTCATGCGATACGTCGTGTTCAATCAGAAGGGTGGGGTCGGCAAGTCCACCATCACCTGCAACCTGGCGGCCATCAGCGCCAGCCAGGGTCTGCGCACCCTGGTGGTCGACCTGGACCCGCAGGGCAACTCCACCCACTACCTGCTGGGCGGACCGCAGGAGGACGACGAGGTCAGCGCGGCCGAGTTTTTCGACCAGACGCTCAAGTTCAGCGCCCGGCCCAAGGGGCCCGAGGCCTATACGGTCGAGACCCCGTGGCCGAACCTGCACCTAATGCCCTCACATCCGCGCCTGGACGAAATGCACGCCAAGCTGGAATCGCGCTACAAGATCTATAAATTGCGCGACGCGCTGGCCGACCTCGAAGACAGTTTCGACCGCATCTACATCGACACGCCCCCGGCCCTGAATTTCTACACGCGCTCGGCGCTGATCGCGGCCCAAGGCTGCCTGATTCCTTTCGACTGCGATGATTTCTCACGGCGGGCCCTCTATACCCTGCTGGAAAATGTGCAGGAGACTCAGGCCGACCACAATGAATACCTGAAGGTGGCCGGCATCGTGGTCAACCAGTTCCAGCCGCGCGCCAGCCTGCCGCAAAAACTCGTGCAGGAGCTGATCGACGAGGGCCTGCCGGTCCTGCAGCCCTACCTGAGCGCCTCGGTCAAGGTCAAGGAATCGCACCAGCAGGCGTGCCCGCTGATCCACCTGGACGCGCGGCACAAATTGACGCAGGAAATGGTCTCGCTGCACGACGCCATCGGCGCTTGAGCCCCTCCGGTTTTCGTGCTGCAAACCTTGTGTTCCGGATTTCACATATTCCGGTATCTCGGGCAAACCACAGTCCAGCTCATAACAGCGATTTGTGCCTTGACAGGTTTACAAGGTCACAGAGAAGATGCCATCTGTGTGAATCGGACAGGCGCGCAACTTGTAGCGCCTTTATTTCTGATTCCGGGCCAGTCAGCCAGTTTGTTTTCCTTTCGATATTCGCCTTGATTCGGCAGTAGCTCGCTTTCGTTCGGCAGCGCCTGTCCGTGTCACCGGCCAACCATCGATGGAGGGCGTGATGCGGACGAAGAAGGAGCGGTTCATGGGTGTCATGTCGGTGTCGGGCATGCTGCGTGTCCTCGGGCACCGCGGCTTCAGGAACCCTTCCCTCGAGGCCGAGTTCCAGCTGGGCTTCCGCTCCTTCGGCATCCGCTTCCTCTACATCTGCGGGATGGTCTCGGGCACCGTCTTCCTGAGCTTCTGGCTGCTCGACGGCATGTCCGGCCGGCGCACCGCCTTCGATGAGATCCAGGCCGTGCGGGTCAGCGCGGCGGCCTTCTTCCTGATCATGAGCCGGCTGGTGCGGCACTACCGGGGCTTTTTCAGCCGTCACTATGCGGTCACCTGCTCGGCCATGGTGGGCATGAGCGCCCTGATCACCGCCTACGTCGCGCACAAGACCCAGGTCGACGCCTCGCTGGTGTCGGGCTACTGGACCATGACCACGGCCATCGTGCTGGGCACCCTGCTGACCTACGGCTTCGCCCGCCTGCAGCCGCTCAACACGCTGGCGCTGGGCGGCTTCATGATCGTGGTAGCTGCGGGCTTCTCGTCCATGGGCACGGGCGAGGACGCGGACCCGGCCTCCTTCCAGCGCATGGTGGTGCATCTGCTGGCCGCCAACGCCACCGGCTACATGCTCTACCGCTTCGCGACGCTGCGCGAGCGCAAGCTCTTTTTGCAGTCCAAGCGCAAGAACCAGGTGGCCGAGCTGCGGCGCATGAAAGAGCAGGCCGAGGCCGCCAACCGCGCCAAGACGGCCTTCCTGGCCAACATGAGCCACGAGATCCGCACGCCGATGAACGGCGTGATCGGCGCGCTGGGCATGCTCAACATCGACCACCTCACGGAGCGGGACCGCTTGTTCGTGAAGTCGGCGCGCGATTCGGCCAAGAACCTGATGGACGTGCTCAACGGCATCCTGGACTTCGCCAAGCTCGACGCGCAGAAGGTGCGCCTGGCCCCCGCCCCCTTCGACCCGCGCGAGACGGTGGCCACCGCCACCGAAGCCTTCCGCGCCGTGGCCATGCAAAAGGGTCTGCAGATCCGCTGCGACACACGCGGCGTGCCGGCCGATGTGCGCGCGCTGATCGGCGACGAGGGCAAGCTGCGCCAGGTGCTGCTCAATCTGGTGAGCAACGCCGTCAAGTTCACCGTACAGGGCGAGGTGCTGGTCAGCGCCACCGTCACGCCCCTGGAAGGCCCGATGGTCAGGCTGCTCATCGACGTCTCGGACACCGGCATCGGCATCCCCGATTCGGCCATGGACCGGCTCTACCAGCCCTTCTACCAGGTCGATTCCGGCAGCACCCGCAACCATGGCGGCACGGGCCTGGGCCTGGCCATCTGCAAGCAGATCATCGAGGAGATGGGCGGCAGCATCGTCGTGCGCAGTGTGCATGGCGTGGGCACCACCTTCGAAGTGTCGGTCGACATGATGGGCAGCGCCGCCCCTCTGCCGGTGCGCATGAAGGATGCCTTCGACACCCAGTTGCGCGAGGCCCTGCCCCCGCCCGAGGTCGACCTGCAGTTGCAAGGCCATGTGCTGCTGGTGGAGGACAACGAGGTCAACGCCTTCATCGCCTCCATGACCCTGGAAAGCCTGGGCGTGCGCTGCCAGCAGGCCCGCAACGGCCAAGTCGCGGTGGACCTGTTCAAGCACCAGAACTTCGACGTGATCCTGATGGACTGCGAGATGCCCATCATGGACGGCTACGAGGCCGTGCGCCTGATCCGTGCCATCGAAGCCGAAGACCACGCCCGCCCGCGCACGCCCATCGTGGCGCTGACGGCGCATGCGCTCTCGGGCGACCGCGAGGTCTGCCTGGAGCGCGGCATGGACGACTACCTCACCAAGCCCTTCGACCGGCACGCGCTGGCCTTGATGCTCGGCCGCTGGCTGGCAAAGGGCGAGCCCCTGACGGCCACCGACGAACAAGGCTCGGCCCAAAAAGCCTGAGAGCCTGAAGGCCTGACGGTCAACCGCCCAGGAAATCCCGCTTGCCGATCTCCACCCCGCCCTGCCGCAGCAGGTTGTAGGCGGTGGTCACGTGGAAGTACAGATTGGGCAGCACGTACTCGGTCAGGTAGGCCTCGCCCTTGAACTCGACCTGCCGGCCGCGCAGGCTCAAGGAGATGGGCGCATCCTCCTTGCCGTCGATCTGCTCGGGCTGGATGGCCTGCAGGAAGCGCACCGTCTTGTCCAGGCGCTCGCGCAGCTGGGGGAAGGAGTTTTCTTCGTCCTCGTAGCGCGGGATCTCGATGCCGGCCAGGCGCGCCGCCCCGCCCTTGACCATGTCGGTGGCGATCTGCACCTGCCGGGTCAGCGGGAACATGTCGGGATAGATGCGGGCCGACAAGAAAGCCCCGGGATTGATCTGCCGCGCCGCGCAATGCGCCTCGGCCTTGGCCAGGATCTCTGAAAGGTTGCCCAGCATGCGGGTGGCCACCGGAATGAAAGCGGAATACATCGAAATGCTCATGGTCGCTGTCCTCCTCCAAAACAAAACGAGCTTGAGGCCCCCGATTTGTACGCCAAGCCGCCGCCGCCCGCTCAGGCGCGGCGCAATGTCCCCCACAGGCCCTGCCCCAGCTTGACGGCCGCCAGCACAACCAGGCCGGCGACGATGCCGCCCACGGCATTGAGCGCCAGCGGTGCCAGCACCGACAGCATGCCGCCCACGGTGGGCACCGATGCGGCCGCGTGTTCGACCGCATGCGTGAGCCCATGCGCCATCGGCAGGCCATGCATGAGGATGCCGCCACCCACCAGGAACATCGCGGCCGTGCCCACCACCGACAAGGCCTTCATCAGCCACGGCGCGGCACGCAGCAGGCCATGGCCCACACCGCGCAGCGCCCGCGTGGCACCGCCGCCTTGGCGCCGCGAGAGGTAGAGACCCACATCGTCCATCTTGACGATGGCGCCGACCAGGCCATAGACACCGGCCGTCATTGCCAGCGAGATGCCTGACAGCACCAGGATCCGGGTGGTCATGCTTTCCGCTGCGACGATGCCCAGTGTGATCACGACGATCTCGGCCGAGAGGATGAAGTCGGTGCGCACAGCGCCCTTGATCTTGTCCTTCTCGAAAGAGACCAGATCGATCTTGTCGTCGGCCACGGCCTGCGCCAGCTCCTCGTGATGGGCGGCATCCTCGTCCTTGCCATGCAGCAACGGGTGCAGGAGTTTTTCGACGCCCTCAAAGCACAGGAAGGCGCCACCGACCATCAGCAGCGGCGTCACGGCCCAGGGCGCCA
>CAYPUS010000255.1:0-5018 GCA_964413815.1 uncultured Aquabacterium sp.
ACGAAGCGCGCTGCGCGCGCCCACCTCATCGCTGCGCTCCTCGGCACCAACGAAGGCGCCCGGCCAGACGCCACCCCAGCCTTTTCCGCCCTGCTTGCCTCTTGCGAAAAGGGGGGCGATGTCTATGGATGAGCATAGCTCGACCGCATCTCAAAACGCGTCCGCCAGGTCGCACCCCCGGTGGCGCCACACCAAGCAAGGCCGCAGCACGCGGCGAGCGGGGCGGACAAGGGCTGAGGGGGCCATGGTTGGGCGACTTCGGTGGCGCCGAGTAGCGCAGTGGCGAGCTTGGCGCGCGCAGCGCGCTTCGTCCATCAAACTTGCCGTGGCTGTTTGAGTGCAGCGGCGCAGCCGCGGAACGAGTTCCACGGCACAAGCTCGCCGCGAGCAACGCAGGGAAGCCCCGCGCAGCGGGGCCGCCACCGCAGGAGCCCGGCCATTGCCCCCTCAGACCCCGCCCCGCGGTGCACCGAAAAATAGCTCAATTCCCCGCACGCAAAGACTCAACGGAACACAACAAGCTCAACCCCAGCTCAAATCCACCCGAGACAACGGCAACTGCCTGATGCGCTTGCCCGTTGCGGCAAAGATCGCATTGCAGATGGCCGGCGCCACAGGCGGAAACGCTGGCTCGCCCAGCCCCGTGACGGCATGATCACTCTTGAGGAAATGCACCTCGATGCGGCTGGGCGCATCCGGCATGCGCATCAGATGGTAGTCCTGGAAGTTGCTCTGCACGATGCGCCCCTGCTGGATGTCGAGTTCCTGCAGGTTCATCGCGCTGATGCCATCGAGCACCGAGCCCTGCACCTGATTCTCCGCGCCACTGAGGTTGATGATCTGCGCCCCCACATCGGCCGCCACGACAAAGCGGTCCACCGTGACGACACCCTCCTTGGAAACCGACACATCGGCCACCTGGGCCACGTAGCCCTTGTGGCTGAAGTGGAAGGCCAGACCCTGGCCCTTGCCCTTGGGCAGCTTCTTCTTGCCCCAGTCGGCCCTGAGCGCCGCGAGCTTGAGCACATTGCGCATGCGCCGCACGTCGTAGCAGACCCCGCGCTCGCCCGAACCCGGCACGATGTCCTTTTCGCCCAGCAGGTCGAGCCGGAAGGCCAGGGGATCGCGGCCGGCCGCATGCGCCAGCTCATCGATGAAGCTGTGGAACACCCATGAGAAGACATTGCTGCCCGGCGCGCGCCAGGGGCCGATCGGGATGCCGCATTCGATGGGCGTCTGCTCCAGCAGGCAGTTCGGCACCCAGCGGCCGGGGAACTCGTCGGCGGCCAGCACGGCGCCAGGGGCCGGCTGCAAGGTCTTCTTGCCATCGCGGACGACGGGGTTGGCGAAGGTCACGAAATGGTTGTGCCAGGCCACGACCTTGCCCTGGGCATCCACGCCGCCACGCAGGAAGTGGAAGCCACCCGCGCGGTAGTGATCGTGGCGCAGGTCGTCTTCCCGTGTCCAGGTGAGCTTGACGGGTGCGGGCACCCGCTGGGCGATGGCGGCCGCCTCCACGATGTAGTCGGCGCTGAGCCTGCGGCCGAAGCCGCCGCCGCTGCGCGTGATGTGCAGTGTGATCTTGTCTGCCGAAATGCCCAAAGTGGTTGACACCAGGGTCTGGCCCGCGACAGGGTTCTGCGTGGGCGCCCACAACGCCAGCCGGCCATCACGCCACCAAGCCGTGGCATTCTGGGGCTCCATGCTGGCATGCGAGATGAAAGGGTAGTGGTAGGCCGCCTCGACCGTGTGGGCTGCTTTCGCGAGCGCCTGCTTGACGTCGCCATCGCTGCGCAAGGTGCTGGCGCCCGGCTGTCCGGCCAAGGCCTGTGCCTGCGCCACATAGCCTTCCCAGCTTTCCTTGGCGACCGGGCCTTCGTCCCAGTCCACCTTGAGTTGCCGGCGCGCGCTGAAGGCTTGCCAGGTGCTTTCGGCCACGATGGCCACGCCGGGCATCAGGCCGCGCAGGTTGTCCGTGCCTTCGATGACGAAGGCGTCCTTCACGCCGGGCAGGGCCTTGATGGCGTCCAGGTTGGCACTGCGCACGCGGGCGCCGAAGGCAGGCGCCTTCTCGTAGACGGCATACAGCATGCCGGGCAGCTTGGTGTCGATGCCGAACAAGGGCTTGCCCGTCACGATGGCGGCATTGTCGACACCGCCGATGCGCCGGCCCAGCAGCTTGTAGTCTTTCGGGTTCTTGAGCGCGACGCTGCCTGGCTTGGGAATGGGCAGGGCGGCGGCTTTCTCAACCAGTTGCCCATAGCTGAGCTCGCGCTGACTGCGGCGGTGATGCACGGCGCTGTCGGCGGTGTGGCACTCGCTGGCCGGCACATCCCAGGTGAGGGCGGCGGCCTGCACGAGCATGGCGCGCGCCGTCGCACCCAGGCGCTGGAACTCGGGGTAGTTGTTGGGCGTGGAGTTGGAGCCGCCTGCGCTTTGCGAGCCGTAGGCCGGATCGAGGTCGCCCTGGACCACGCGAACGTCCTGCCAGTTCACATCCAGCTCTTCGGCGATCACCATGGGCAGGGCGGTCTTGATGCCCTGGCCGATCTCCGGCTGCTTGGACACCAGCGTCACCTCGCCGGAAGGCGCGATGCGGATGAACACGCTGGGCTGGAAGCTGGCTCCGTCGGCACTGGCACTGCCACCCTGCGGTTTGAAGACCGCCGCCGGGTCGCTGCTGGCGGCCTTGAGGTTGAAGCCCAGGATCAGCCCGCCGCCCAGCAAGGCGGAACGGCGCAGGAAGGCTCGGCGCTCGCTGCCTTCGGTCGCGCCGGCGCCTGGGGTGTCATCGTGAAGACGGGTGCTCATGCGAGGCTGCCTTTCTTCTTGACGATCTGGACCGGCTGGCCTGCCTTGGCGGGGCGGGCCGCGGCCAGTTCGGCCGCGCGGTGGATGCCCGCCTTGATGCGGATGTAGGTGGCGCAGCGGCACAGATTGCCGGCCATGGCCTCATCGATGTCCGCATCGCTGGGTTGGGGCTTGGCCTTGAGCAGGGCGGCCGCCGCCATGATCTGGCCGGCCTGGCAGTAGCCGCATTGCGGCACGTCCAGTTCCTGCCAGGCCTGCTGCAGCGGGTGGCTGGCATCGGCGCTCAGGCCTTCGATGGTGGTCACCTTCTGGCGGCCGATGGCCGAGACGGGCAGCAGGCAGGCACGTGCCGGTGCGCCATCGACATGCACGGTACAGGCGCCGCACTGGCCCGCGCCGCAGCCGTACTTGGTGCCGACCAGGTCCAGGCTGTCACGCAGCACCCATAACAAAGGCGTGTCGCTGGCCACCTCGACCGTGCGGTCCTGGCCGTTGATGTGGAGGGTGTATCGGCTCATCGGTGATCGTCCATCGGTAAGCAAGACAAGACAACGTGACATTGAACCATCAATCACGCTTGACTTCCTTCTTGCGGGATGCGGAAGGGACGGGCTTGCGCGTTTTCCGTTGGGTGGGGGTGCATGCATGGGCTTCGCATATGCATGTGCTGGATCCTTCGTTGGCAATGCGCAGGCCGCTTCCTAGACTCTTGTCCAACACGTCATAACGAGTCACCTCATGTCCGCATTGCCCAGCAACCTGCCAGAAGGCGCGCCGCACGAACCCCTGTACGTGCGCATCCGCCATGCGCTGCGCGAGGCCATCCTGGGCGGGCTGCTGGCACCCGGCGCGCGCGTGCCTTCTGAGAGCGAGCTGTGCGAGCGCTTCGGTGTCAGCCGCATCACGGTGCGCCAGGCCCTGGCTGAGCTGCAGCGCGAAGGCCTGATCTTCACCATCCATGGCAAGGGCAGCTATGTGGCCAAGCCCAAGGCCTTCCAGAACGTGGCCGCGCTGCGCGGCTTTGCCGAGCAGATGAGCGAGATGGGCTACGAGGTGCACAACCAGCTGATGGGTGTGCAGGACAAGCCGGCCGATGCGCGCGTGGCCGAACGCCTGGGCCTGAACGAGGGCGATGACATCACCGAGATCCGCCGCGTGCGCCTGCTCAACCGCGAGCCCGTGTCGCTCGAGCTGACCTGGGTGCCGCGTGCCCTCGGCCGCCGTCTGGCCCAGGCCGATCTGGTCACCCGGGACATCTTTCTGATCCTCGAAAACGACTGCGATGTGCCGCTGGGTCATGCCGACCTGGCCATCGATGCCGTCCAGGCCGATGCCGTCACGGCCCATGCCCTGCGCGTCACGCTGGGTGCGCCGCTGCTGCGCATCGAGCGCCTCACGCATGACGCCGCGGGGCGACCCGTGGACTACGAATTCCTCTATTTCAGAGGCGACACCTTCCAGTACCGCCTCCGCGTCGACCGACACCTCGCCTGATCCAGCCGGCACCCCCACCGTTCCCCCTGAACAGAACAAGGAGCACACACCGTGCAAACCATCGAACATGAATACGACGTCGTCATCGTCGGCGGCGGCACCGCCGGGCCGATGGCCGCCGTCAAGGCCAAGGAAAAGAATCCCAAGCTCAAGGTGCTGGTGATCGACAAGGCCCATGTCAAGCGCAGCGGCGCCATCTCCATGGGCATGGATGGCCTGAACAACGCCGTGGTGCCCGGCTACGCCACGCCCGAGCAGTACACCAAGGAAATCACGATCGCCAACGACGGCATCGTCGACCAGTCCACCGTCTACGCCTACGCCCAGCACAGCTTCACCACCATCGAGCAGCTCGACAAGTGGGGCGTGAAGTTCGAGAAGGACGCCACCGGCGACTACGCCATGCGCAAGGTCCACCACCTGGGCACCTATGTGCTGCCCATGCCCGAGGGCCACGATGTCAAGAAGGTGCTCTACCGCCAGCTCAAGCGTGCGCGTGTGGTGCCGACCTACCGCATCGTCGCCACGCGCCTGCTCAAGGCCGCCGATGGCAGTGTCAATGGCGTGATGGGCTTCGACTGCCGCACGGCCGACTTCCATGTGGTCAAGGCCAAGTCCGTGATCCTGGCCTGCGGGGCGGCAGGGCGCCTGGGTCTGCCTTCCTCGGGCTACCTGATGGGCACCTACGAGAACCCGACCAACGCCGGCGATGG
>CAYPUS010000256.1:0-4984 GCA_964413815.1 uncultured Aquabacterium sp.
TCGCGCCAGGGCGTGACGGTGCTGCTGGTCGAGCAGAACGCGCAGCAGGCGCTGGCGATGGCCGACCGCGCCTATGTGCTCGATTCGGGCGAGGTCGTGCTGGAAGGGCCGGCCTGCGAGCTGCTGGGCAATCCGCAGGTGCAGGCGGCCTACCTGGGGGCTTGAAACGCCTCGTGGCCCGACCCTGGCGCCCCTAAGCGTAGGGGGGCGCGCTTCCTTGGCGCCTGGGTGCCCCTGCATTAGAGTGGCGCAACGCCGTTGCTTTCCCGTCATTGCGTTACTCACGTTCCTGACTTTCAACGGCGTCTCAACCATGGCCGCGTGCGTGCAGGCACCAAATTGAAAGGGATGATGATGACGCCAATGCTCAAATGGGTGGCGGGTGCGACGATCGCGATGGCAGCGTGGCCTGCTCTGGCGATCGAGGTGATCTGGGCTGACTGGGAAACCAGCAGCACCACCACGGTCACGGGCACGCTGGCCACCAGTACGCCGATTTCCATCGAGTTCTCCAGCCCATCCGGCTTCGGCTTTGTGCAGACGGGCACGGGCCCCAATTACTGGACCGAACCGGATGCGGCCGCAAGGCCTTACACCGGTGGTGCGGTGGAAAACGGCCCGCCCCCGTCGGAGCTCATCGCGCTCTACAACCCGGGCGAAAAGACCATCACCTTCGGTCAGCCGATTTCAGGCTTGTATCTCGCCATCATCAGCTGGAACGGCAATGCTGCCCAGTTCGATCAGCCCTTCGAGGTCATCAGCTCGGGCCGGGGCTACTGGGGCACTGGCACGATCACGCTGGGGCCCGACAACTCCTTTGTCGGTACCGGAGAGCCGCACGGCATCCTGTACTTCCCGGGCACGTTTTCGTCGCTGACCTTCACGGACACCAACAGTGAATACTGGCATGGCCTGACCATTGGGGTGGCCGATCTGGCGCCTCCGGTGCCCGAAGCCTCTGCCACCTGGCTGACCTTGGGCGGCCTCGGTGTCCTGGGCGCCGCGTTGACACGCCGCCGCCGGGCCAGCGCGTCCGCACAGCAGGCCTGAGAGGCCTGAGCGCGGGAGGATGGGCCGCCGATCAGGCGGCCCGTCCGATTGAGGCGGGCAGAGGGTGATCAGCCTTCCAGCGCCGCCACGATCTTGGCCGCCAGCGCCTGAAGGTGAGCCGGGTCGGCCATGGTCGTCGCGTGCGGCTTGCGCAGGTCGGCGATCGAGCCGGGAATCACGTGGAAGTGAAAGTGCGGCACGCTCTGGCCGGCTTCTGAACCATTGAGCTGCATCAGCACGATGCCGGGCGCGCCCAGGCCCTTCTTCTGCGCATTGCCGATCTTGCGCACCGTCTGCATGACGGCGCTGACGGCCTCGTCGCTCAGCTCGAACAGCGTCACGGCCTGCTCTTTGGGGATGACCAGGGCATGCCCCGCGGCCTGCGGCATGATGTCCATGAAGGCCAGCGTTTGCGCGTCTTCGTACAGCTTGATGCAGGGGATCTCTCCGCGCAGGATCTTGGCGAAGATGTTGTTCGGATCGTAGGACATCGGTGGGCTCCTGTGGATTCAGCCTTCGTGTTTGTCGGCTTCGCTGGTGAACGCGTCGGCGTAGAAATACTCATCGGGCAGGCCCGCCTGCTCGACAAAGTCTTTCAAGGCCGATTGAACCATGATGGGCACGCCGCAGGCATAGACCTCGTGGCCCGACAGATCGGGCAGATCGGCCAGCACGGCCTGGTGCACGAAGCCCGTGCGGCCCGTCCAGCCATCTTCCGGCTTGGCGTGCGACAGCACCGGCACATAGCTCAGCCAGGGCAGCTCGGCGGCTTGTTGGGTGGCCCATTCGTGCAGATAGAGATCGACCTTCGAGCGGCAGCCCCAGTACAGCGCCGTCGGGCGCGTGATGCCCTTGTGGCGCATGTGTTCGATGATGGCCTTGACCGGCGCGAAGCCCGTACCGGATGCCAGCAGCACGATGGGCCGCTCGGATTCCTCGCGCAGGAAGAAGGTGCCGAAGGGCCCCTCGACACGCAGGATGTCCTTTTCCTTGAGGCTCTGGAAGACCTGGTCGGTGAACAGGCCGCCGGGCATGTGGCGGATGTGCAGCTCGATGCCCTCGGGGCCGGCTTCCTTGACCGCGTGCGGGGCGTTGGCCATCGAATAGCTGCGGCGGTGCCCGTCCTTGAGGATGAACTCGATGTACTGCCCGGCACGGAAGCCGAAGCTGTTGTTGGCCGGCAGTTGCAGGCGCAGCACCATCACATCGGGCGCCGCGCGGGTCAGGCGGGTCACGCGGGTGGGCATCTTGACGATGGGGAAGTCACCCATGCCGACCACCTGCTTGGCCTCGATCACCAGATCGGTCTGCGGCGTGGCGCAGCAGGTCAGCATGTAGCCGGCGGCCTCCTCGGCGGCGCTCAGGGCCTTGTCCTGGTGTGCGCCATGGATCACACGGCCTTCGAGCAGCTTGCACTTGCAAGAGCCGCAGGCGCCATCCTTGCAGCCATAGGGCAGGCCGATGCCAGCGTTGATGGCGGCGCTCAGCACCGTGTCATCGCGCTGCATCGTGAAAGCGCGTCCGCTGGGCTGGATCGAGACGGAAAAACTCATGATGAAGACAAGGCTCCTGATCAGGTGAGAATCACTGACGCGATTTTCCCTCATCCCTCATGCCCTTGCCCGGCTTGTCGTCCTCGCCCGTTCCTTGCCGGTTCCTTGCCCGTTTTGCCATGTACTACCCCCAGCCTGCCCGCCACGCCCGCTTCCGCCGCTCCCGCGTGCTCATCGTCGGCTGCGGTGATGTGGGATTGCGCGCCGCCCAGGCCTTGCTGCCGCGCTGCCGCGTGCTGGCGCTGAGCTCGCAGGCCGAGCGCTTGCCGGCGCTGCGTGCGAACGGCCTGGTGCCGCTGCGGGGTGATCTGGACGCGCCGGCCAGCCTGGCCCGCCTGGCAGGGCTGGCCACAAGGGTGCTGCACCTGGCCCCGCCGCCGGGGCAGGGCGCGGTGGATGGCCGCACGGCCGCCGAGGCGCGCCTGCGCTGGTGGGGCCGGCGTCTGGCGGGGCAGGGCGGACGTGTCAGCATCCTGCGCATTCCCGGCATCTATGCCCTGGACCGCGTAGGCGGCGATCCGCGTGACCGCGTGCGCAAGGGCAGCCCCCTGCTGCGGCCCGAGGACGACGTGCACACCAACCACATCCACGCCGACGATCTGGCCCGCGCGTGCGTGGCCGCCTTGTGGCGCGGCAAGCCGGGGCGCATCGTGCATGCCTGCGACGACACCGCCATGCGCATGGGCGACTACTTCGACTGGGTGGCCGACCACTTCGGCCTGCCGCGGGCACCACGCATCGCCCGCGAGGAAGCCGCACGCGTGCTCAGCCCCGTCCAGTTGTCCTTCCTGAGCGAATCACGGCAACTGCGCAACGACAGGCTCAAGCGCGAGCTGCGCTTGAAATTGCGTTATCCGACCATCCAGGAAGGTTTGGCCAGCGGCCGCTGAAGGCCAGGCGTTTATCCCTCCGATTGGGGTGGATGCCACGCATGCGGGGCGCATCCGCGGTGATATCGTCGCTGCCGATTTCCGCATCTTCACCATCCAATCATTCATTCTTCAAGAGGGGGGCGCTCATGTCCTTGCGCCGTGCCATTGCCACCGCCAGCGTGGCTTTCATCGCATCCTTGTCGGCCACATCGGCGTCGGCTTTCAGCCAGATCGTCGTCTTCGGCGACAGCCTGTCCGACACCGGCAACCTGGCCGCGAAGTTCGGCGGCGCCTTGCCGGCCGCGCCCTATGTCAACGGCCGCTTCAGCAACGGCCCGGTGGCGGTCGAAGTGATGGCCCAGACCCTGGGCCTGCCCTTGCACAGCTACGCCTATGGCGGTGCGCTGACCGGTACCGACAACCAATTCGCCGACGAAAACCCGTTGATGGCCAACACCGGCATGATGAGCCAGGTGCAGCAGCACATCGACGAGCGCGCCGCACAAGGGCAGTCACTCGATGCCGAAGCGCTGCACGTGGTCTGGGGCGGCGGCAATGACTTCCTGGCGGTGATCAACTCGGGTAATGTCTCGGGCATCAACGACGTGATCGCCTCGGGCGTCGGCAACCTCGTGACCGAGGTGGGCATGCTCTACAACGCAGGTGCGCGCCATGTGATGGTGCCCTTGCTGCCGGATCTGGGCACGACCTTTTACGGCACCTCGGGCATGGTCAATCCGGCCTTGCTGACCGGTCTGTCAGAGTTTTTCAACGAAACCTTGCAGGTTCAGTTGAACGCGCTCGCGGCCAGCACGCCCGGGCTCGACCTCACCATCTTCGATGCGCCTGCTGTGCTGGGTGAGATTCGCCAGGCCGTTGCCACTGCGGGCGGCGATGTCACGGGGCGGTGTTGGGACGGCGATTACGCGGGCGCGAACAACACATCGCCCGTCTGCGCGGCGCCTGACAGCTACTACCTTTTCGACAAGGTCCATCCCACCGCTGCAGTGCATCAGAAAGTCGGTGTGGCCTTGGCCGCCGCCGTCGTTCCCGAGCCGGCCACCAGCGGTCTGGCGCTGGCGGGCCTGCTGATCGGCGGCGCGCTGGTGCGTCGGCAGCGGCTGGCCGAGGCGCGCGCTTGAATTGCGGCGTTTGACGTGTCTGCCCCGGCGGCGCTCAAGCCGGCGCCGGCGTTTTGGGCTTGAACTTGCACTGCGGGCTGACGCTGCATTCCCAGCAGCGCGGCTTGCGTGCCTGGCAGATGTAGCGCCCATGGAGGATCAGCCAGTGGTGGGCGTGCAGCAGGAAGGCCGGCGGCACGCGCTTGAGCAGCTTGAGCTCCACCTCCAGCGGCGTCTTGCCTGGCGCCAGCCCCGTGCGGTTGCCCACGCGGAAGATGTGCGTGTCCACCGCCATGGTCGACTCCCCGAAGGCCACGTTCAGCACCACATTGGCCGTCTTGCGGCCCACGCCGGGCAGGGTCTGCAAAGCCTCGCACGTGCGCGGCAC
>CAYPUS010000257.1:0-4622 GCA_964413815.1 uncultured Aquabacterium sp.
CCAGGGCCGCACCGTCGACTTCAAGAACACCGTGATCGTGATGACCTCCAACCTGGGCTCCCACCACATCATGCAGATGGCCGGGCAGCCCACCGAGATCATCAAAGAGGCGGTCTGGGTCGAGGTCAAGCAGCACTTCCGCCCCGAGTTCCTCAACCGGATCGACGAGGTGGTGGTGTTCCATGCGCTGGATCAGCAGCACATCGAGTCGATCGCCAAGATCCAGCTCAAGGGTCTGGAAGGGCGCCTGCAGCAGCTGGACATGAAGCTCGACGTCTCGCCGCAGGCTCTGGCCGAGATCGCCAAGGTCGGCTTCGACCCGGTGTTTGGCGCGCGGCCCTTGACGCGCGCCATCCAGCAGCGCATCGAGAACCCGGTGGCCAAGCTCATCCTGCAAGGCAAGTTCGGCCCCAAGGATGTGATCCCGGTGGACGTGGGCGCAGGCGACGGCAGCGACTTCGTGTTCTCGCGCACGGTGCACTGAACGCCGCCGCCAAGGCAAGGCCGCTCGCCGAAAGGCGCAGCGGCCTTTTTTCCATCCTGAAAGGCCCTCAGCACTTTCCCGAAGCGCGGGGTGACCCTGTCAGCCTTGGTTTGCGCATGTTGAAACGCGTGTGCATTTGTTTGCAAAAACCCCCTCAAGAAAGGGGGCGTCCGCGCATGACGCCACCTTGGCGCCCGGCAAGAATGAACACGTCTGCTGTATGGACATGTCTTCCAGCATTGCCTTGGCACCTGTTTTTAGCTTTAGGGAGCTAACCATGATTCGTTTGTCTGCCGCCGCTGCCGCGTGCGTGCTCGCCTTGTCCTCGACCTCGGCACTGGCATCTGCCCAGTCCTCGGTCACGCTGGGCAGCGTGAGCTTCACGCTCATCGACCTCAACCCGCTCGATGGCATCGCGCCTTCGTTCAGCTTCCTGTCCTCCGCGGGCAGCACGCTGCTGAACGTCAGCGCCACCGAAGAAGGCCTGGGCACCGACAGTTTCTCGCGCGAGCGCGTCGGCACCTACACCTTCAGCCGCGATTTCCTGACCGACCTGGTCAACGCCAGCGCATCGGGCAGCATCGATGGCCATGACATCAGCTTGAGCGGTTCGGCCCTGACGCCCAACACCTCGTACAGCGCCGACGCCTTCGTCGGTTCCCTGTCGGCCTTCAACCTCTCGCTGTCGGCGAACACGCTGCTGCTGATCCAGGCCGACGCCAGCCTGCTGGCCTCGTCCACCTTCGGCGATTCGGCATTGGCCACCGCCAGCCTGTCGCTGTCCTACAGCTATGGCAGCGTGTCCTTCGCTGACACCAAGACCCTGTCTGCGGTCATCGGTGCCGAAGGCGGCAGCCAGTCGGTGCACGACTTCCTGAGCAGCGCCTTCGTCAACACGAGCGGCGAAACGCAAAAGGGCGTCTTCAGCCTGTCCGCATCGGTGGCTGGCGAAAGCGTGACCCCGATCCCCGAGCCCGAGACCTATGCCCTGGCCATCGCCGGCCTGTGCGTGGCGGGCTCGCTGGCACGCCGCCGTCGCGGCTGAGTCCAGGCCGGGCGCGCGCTTGCACGCAGGCGCGCCCCGATCGACTCAAAAAAAACCGGGTCCGATTCACATCGGCCCGGTTTTTTTGCGTCTGTTTGACGGGGCTTGCCCAGGGCTCAGACAGCCTTGAGCGCCTCGTCGGCCACCCAGTTGCCGTGGAAGCCCATCGGCACCGGCGCGGGGATCTCGACCACGGCCTGCGAGCGCATCGTCGCGGCATCGACCACGTGGAACTGCCCCAGGCCCGAGCGCAGGTCGAAGGCATAGCCGATCAGCCAGCCATCGTCCTCGGCCGCAGCAGAAGGGCGAGGCACGAAGACGAACTCGCCGGGCTTGAGGTCCGGCCCCAGTTGCAGCGCCGTGGTCTGGCGCGTGTCCAGATCGTGCTTGAGCAGGTGCTGGCCACCGACCTGGTCCACGGCCGCTTCCACCGCATAGGCATAGCGGTAGGGTTGGCCGAACAGGGTCTCGTTCAGGCGCGGAAACTCCTGGTTGCGCGTGCAGATCACCTCGCGCCGCACCTTGCTGCCGCCTGCGGGCAGCGTCCAGCGTTCGAAGCGGGGCTCGGTGTTGCCCTCGGGGCCCACGCGCGAATCGGCGAACATGTCCCGGTGCGCCACCACATCCAGCACCACGCTGCCATCGGGCAGGTCATAGGCGTTGCAGGGGTGGAAGACATAGCAGGGGTCCACATCGAGCCAGCGGATGTCCTCGGCGTGGCCATCGCGCGGCAGCAGGCCCACGCGGGCGGGATGCTTCTTGTTCCAGTGGTAGGGGAAGGTCTCGCGCTTGAGCAAGGCCAGCCAGGAGAAGGTCACCGGCAGGTCGAGGATGATCACCTTGCTGCGCGTGATGGCGCAGTCATGCACCATGGGCCCGTGCTTGACCGGGATGTGGACGACCTTGTCGACCTTGCCCTTGGCGTCCACGCGCACATAGCTGAGCTTGCGGTGCTGGATGGCGTCGTAGCAGACGGCATGCAGGTCCCCGGTGACGGGATCCAGATGGGGATGGGCGCTGTAGGGGTGACGGGCGGGGCTGTCGAACATGCCGTGGCGCACCGAGTTCAGCTCGCCATCGAGTTGCACAGGTGTGGGGCCCGCTTCCACCGAGGCCCAGATGCGGCCGGCGTGACCGTAGACATTGGTGTTGACGGTGTCGAAGATGCCACGCGTCTCGCCCGGCACGAGCGGGCGGCCCAGCGCCTTCTGCACCGTGGCGCTGCCGATGTAGCGGTTGCGATACCACAGGGCCTGGCCTTCGCGCAGCTTCAGGCCGTGCACCATGCCGTCGCCCACGAACCAGTGGTGTTTGTCTGCCTTGGGGCGTTTGACGGGGTTGGGCCCGATGCGCACATACAGGCCGTTGAGGTCCTTGGGCAACTCGCCCTGCACCTTGAGTTGACGGGCGGTGACTTCCTCGCCGACGGGGGCGAAGGCACCGCTCAAGAAGGGGTTGGCGGGCGCTTGATCAGCGGGCTGTCCGCGCAGGGCCACGGTGGCGGCGGGCAGGGGAGAGGCGGAGGTGGTCATGGCGGTTCCTCTGGTGGGCGTTGGCGTTCATGCATTGAAGCGCACAATGTGTGCATTGTCAACATGGCTTGCCCCTGGACGTCCCTAGCCCTGTTTTCGCGGGGCGATCCTTGTGGTGCCGCCGATGGGCAGGGTGAAGAACGCGTCATCGCCAAGGCCCTGCGCCGCGCGCGCCCGCGCCAGAGCGCGGGGCGGCTCGTCCAGGGGCTCATCGGTCAGGCTGAAGGTGCCCCAGTGCACGGCCAGCGCCCGCTTGCAGCCCAGGTCCTGGAAGATCTGCACGGCCTCCTCGGGGTTGCAGTGCTGATCCTTCATGAACCAGCGCGGCTCGTAGGCGCCGATGGGCAGCAGCGCCAGGTCGAAGCCGCCTCCCACCTCCGGATGCTGTCGCTCGGCGAAGTGTCGCCGGATGTCCATGAAGTCCGGCGAGTAGGCGGTGTCGCCCGCGAAGAAAAGGTGGCAGTCCGGCGCGCACGCGGCAAAGCCGCCCCAGAGGCTGCGCATGGTGTCGACCCCGGTTCGCGAGGACCAGTGCTGTGCTGGCGTCAGCGTCACCTGCGTGCTGGCCGTGAGCGGGCTGGCGGGCAGTTCGTGCGTGTCCCACCAGTCCAGCTCCACCACATGCCGGATGCCCCGCCGAGCGAACCAGCCCCGGTGGCCCAGCGGCGTGATGAACAGCGGGCCGCCCCCGGGCTGCCTGGCCAGCGCCCGCAAGGAGGCCTCGTCCATGTGGTCGTAGTGGTTGTGGGACAGCAGCACCACGTCGATGTGCGGCAGCTGGGCCAGGGTCACCCCAGGCGGCGTGTGACGCAGCGGCCCCGCCCATTGCACCGGCGAGCAGCGCGCCGAAAAAACCGGATCGGTCAGGATGTTGCGGCCCGCCATCTGGGCCAGCACCGTGATGTGCCCGATCCAGGTGACGGCTGGCACCATGGCCGCACCGGCCCGGGCATTGGCGTGGATGAACTCCAGGTCGGGCGCGGTCACCGGAATGGGCTCCGTGGGCGGGCGAGGGTGGCCACCGCGCCAGGCCTGCCATCGCCAGCGGGCCACCTCGTGCAGGCGCTTGCCGGTGAAGTCGATGTGGTTGTTCTGAAAGCCATTGGGCCGGTGATGCGGCTTGGCAGGGTCGAAGTGGCGATTCTTCATGGTGACACCATGGTAGCCGGGCAGCCCCTTTCCTGGCCGGGGGCTGGGAACATGGCTTGCTGCCCTGTTTCATCGCCACATCTCACGGCGAAGAATGGAGACCGACATGACCCATACCTTGATCGTGGTGGCCGATGAGGCCATCGCGCGTTTGCTGGAAGTCAAGCACCGAAGCCTGAGCCCCGTCGAGGAGATCACCGACCCCGACGCGCATGCCAAGGGCGCCGAGATGCGCAACGATGCGCATGGCCGCCGGGGCAGCACCGTCACCGCCTCGGCCGGCGACAGCGGCGAGCACCAGCAGGCCGAACGCTTTGCCGCCAAGGTGGCCCAGAGGCTGGAAGAGTTGCGGCAACAAGGCCGCTTCGATGCCCTGCAGGTGGCAGCCGCGCCGCGCTTCCTCGGCTATCTG
>CAYPUS010000257.1:4632-4979 GCA_964413815.1 uncultured Aquabacterium sp.
GAGGCACCCGGGACATGCTTCGCCGTGATTTTCTCCTCGCCGCCGCGGCGCTGCCGCTGGCGGCCTGCGCCAGCCGCGGGCCGCGCTTCCTCGGCTATCTGCGCCAGGCTTTCAATCCGCAACTCGCTGGCGTCCTCAAGGAGGAAATCGACAAAGACCTCGTGCACGAAAGCAATGAATCCCTGGCGCAGCGCCTGCTGGTGCACACCTGAGACCCCAGCGGGGCCCAAACAAAAAACCCGGCGCGAGGGCCGGGTTTTTTGTGGGCAAAAGGGCTTCAAAAGGGCTTCAGGCCACCGAGACGGGGATCTTGCCGATCTTGGCCTGCCACACTTTGGGTCCTTCGA
>CAYPUS010000258.1:0-4977 GCA_964413815.1 uncultured Aquabacterium sp.
CCCGCTCACGGGCAATGCCTTCTTCCAGCACCTTCAGGTAGGCCAGCAGGAAGTCCAGAAAGCTGTCGTGGCGCTCTTCCTGGCCATCGTCGGTGTAGATGACGATGGGGATCTCTCCCTCCAGCGGACTGGTCTGGTCGACCTCGAAGGCGAAGTACAGATCGCTGTCGATGCCGGCCGCGAAGACGTACTTGAGCAGATCCGGATTGAGCTCATCGACCACGCCCCATTCACAGGCCGGGTTCAGGATCTCCGCGACGGACAGCAGCGGCGTGGTGTAGGCAAAGCGGGTCACGCCATTGAAGAGCGACAGGAACATGCCATAGGACTTGGGCAGCGCAAAGCCCCAGAAGGCCTCGAGATCGGCCAGCTGCGCGGGGCTGGCAGGCGGGTTCTCGATCGGTGAGCGGTCTTCATCGGTGAGAAAGGCCTGGCGCTCGCGCACCGCCTCGCGGATGCGCGCCCACAACTGGGCCAGGACGGCTGTGGTGGGATGGGCTCGGTCGATGGCGATGTCTGACATGGGGACGGGCACCTGGGTGAAAAGGTTTCGTTGGCATGACGGCGTGTTGCAGAGACCTCAGGGATCAGGGGTCGCAGCACTTGACGCAGGTCACCTTGAGTTTCTTGTCGGCATCGTAGTTGCGCATCTGGTTGCCGCACAAGGTGTTGACGCGGCCATTGACCCACTTCATCGCCCCGGCGTCACTGATGGGGCCGCCCAGGCCGGCATCGTGCACGTGGTCGGGATGCATGGCGTTGTTGCCGGCCGAGGCCACCTCGCGCGGCGGGCGCGGGTTGCGCGGTGGATCGCCGTTCTTCCATTTCTCGTAGCGGCATTCCGAGCCGAAGGACGCCTTGATCTTGGCCTCGTTGGCTTCGGAGGGCGGCTCGGCCACCAGCTTGGCGAAGTTGTTGGCGAAGGTTTCCTTGGTGCTGCTGTAGGTGCTGTAGTCGGGCGAGCCCGATTGCGAGGGGCTGGGCGACTTGCGCTTGATGTTGTCCTTGGGGATGGCGTTGAAGGACGTGATCATGTCGCACAGCTCTTGCACCATGCAGTCGTCCCAGGCCTTGCCCGGGCGCTTGTCGGCCTTCTTGGCCTCGCAGTCGATGGCCGTCAGATCGAAGACGATCTCTTTGGTGGGCAGCTGGATCTCCCCGCCCATGTCCACCGTGTTCTCGTGGTTCTGGAACTTCTTGTCTGTCAGCCGGCAGGCGTTTTTGCCGTCCATCTTGACGTCGAAGGAATAGAGGATCCAGGTCGACTCCTTCATGAAGGTGGAGGACTTGACGCCGCCGGCCACGCCCGCGTTGTCGCCGTTGGACAGGGAGAACTCCGAGCCCTTGATCGCGATCATCATGCCGCCATCGGCCTTGACCGTGCTGGTGCCCTTGGCCAGCGTGGCGCTTTGCGAGATGTTGGGATAGGGGATGGGCACAGGTCCGCCCGGCGAAGGTGTCTTGCACACATCCGGGATGGTGGCGATGGAGATGCCATTGCTGCCCTTGTGCACCAGCGAGTTCGCCATGCCGTTGACCTTGACCGTGACGGGCATCTCAGGCGCCTCCCAGGGTGCCGAGCAGGGCGGCGGCGCGCTCGCCGCTTTCCGAGCTGCCCCACACGAAAGCCAGCGGCCCCTTGCCATAGCGTTTGCGGGCCGCCACGCAGGCCAGCATCATGTGCAGCAGCCCGCTGGCGGCGCCGACATCGCCCCAGCAGTCGGCCGGCGCATGGAACTCGGAAGGCGAGGCGAAGTGCGCCTTCGTGCGCAAGGCCGTGAAGCCGTATTCGTCGGCGCGGTAAGGCTCCCCGTTCATGTCGCAGTAGATGTCGGTGACCTGCATGCCTTCGGGCACACCGCTCAAGGCTTGATGAAAGGCGGAGGTCAGCCCTTCGCCGATGCACACGGTGTCGGTCTTGATGTGCTTGGGCTCATGGGCCACGCCCGCGCCCAGCACGCGGGCCAAGGGCTGCCAGCCCCGCTCGCGCACCACGCTTTCGCGCGCCAGCAGCACCGCCCCCGCCGCTTCGCCGGGGATCATGCCCCAGGCATTGTTGAAGCGCCCGCCGCCGTGCAGCTGCTCGCTGGCTTCCAGCCATTCCAGCGTGAGCGGATCGAGGTAGCTGTCCACCCCGGCCAGCAGGCAGGCATCCAGGCTGCCTTCGCTCAGCTTGGGCCAGGCCGCGTTCAGCGCCACGCCAGCCGCGGCATGGCCGTGGGGCATCACCGCCACGGCATGCAGCAGCGCACCGTGCCGCTGCCGCACGTGTGTGGTCAAGGCCCTGGCCAGATCCTCGGGCAAGCCCGGGCGCGCACAGGGCAAGGCCAAGGCGAGCGCGCAACGCAGGGTGCGGCCCGCGGGCGCGGCGCTGATCACGGCCAGGGCCTCGTCGATGGCCGGCGTCAACAAGGCCTCGAAACGCCGGGTACCGACGAAGGCGGCATCCAGGCCCAGCACGCTCGCCACACGCATGGGCTCGCCCACCTCGTCGACCATATAGGGGTGCTGCGCGAAACCCGCGATCCCGGCCCGCACGGCCGCGGCGCTGGCCCAGGCATCGTGGCCCAGCGGGGTCACCGCCCCCACCGAGACGACATAGACGGCTTCGCTCATGGCACCCCTCATGACACCCCTTCCGCGCTCGCCCCGACGAAGGGGTCGAAGTCAGGGTCGGGCAAAGGCTGCTCTTGCGGGTTCAACACCGTCTTGGCGCGGATGGCCGTGCGTTCAAGCTTGTTGACCTTGGCGTGGCAGGGCAGTGCCGAATGCCACACCAGCGAGACCCGCGGAAAGTCGGGCTCGATGATCACGGTATGGAGTTGCCGCTGCTTGTGCAGGACGGTGGCGCCTCCGTGAAAGCGCGTCTCGAAACCCAGGTGGATGCGAGGCAGATGAAAGACCAGCCGGCCCAGCGGACTGAGGTTGACCAGGGCCACGGCTTCGCCACCGCGCAGAAAGCCCGGCACCTGCTGGTCTGGCGGGGCGCTCTGGAAGTAGCGCTCATCCAGGTCCTCGGCCAGCAGCGGGTGGCGGGTCTTCATCCAGTGCTCGTCGTAGGTGCCGGCGAAGGCCACGCGGGGCTGCCAATGGCTCGCGATGGCGCCAAAGCCCGCCGGCTGCGGACGGTCGCGCCATGACGAGATCAGATCCGTCGGGTGTTCGACATTGGGCAGTTGCAGGCCCGCCGCATGGCCGCCCGCCACCGCGTAGCCCGTGCCCACCGGATTGCGCCACTCCCAATCGCGCTCCGGGTTGCCGGATTGCCTGTCCACGCCACCATAAGCGCGCTCGTAGACCAGCGGCATGCTGACGAAGGGCTGCGGGGCGCTGGGGCCGAAGGCATTCCAGAAGCGGTCGCCAAACACGCGCAGCACCTTCTGGACAGGCCCCACGCGCAGGCCCACGTCCAGTTGCGTGACCGGCTGGCCACCGGGCGCATGGGCCTGTCCCACCACGATGACATCGGTGGCCACCTTGGTCAGGACCAGGTCCGCGTCGTACTGGATGCTGCTTTGCCCCGGCTCGCCATGGTGCTGCGGCAGGTGCAGCACCGGGGGCTGCTCCTCGCTGATGGCGGTGCGGCCGTCCGGCAGGATGTCGAAGGTGGCCTTGACCGCCACCAGCCAGACCTCAGAGCCATCGCGGTCGCGCACCCATGCGCGGTCCGCCGCGAAAGGTGTTCGATTCTCGAGCGCCCACATGGCTCCCACCTACCCTTGCGCCCGCGTCAGTTGATGTCGATCGCAGCGCCCTTGATCTTGTTGTAGCCGCTGGAGCGGCTCAAGATGTAATGGCCTTTGATGAGAACCTTGCCGGCCCGGGTCAGCGTGATGCTGGCCTCGCCGCAACGCAGCACGATCTCGCGCTCGGCTTCGATGACATGACGCTGCCCATCGGCCACCACTGACACGGCGGGCGCAGGCGCCACCTTGTCATGCAAGGGATGGGGCTCGATCACGCCCATGATGACCGGGGCATCGAGCCTGCCATCGGCAAAGCAGACCAGCAGCTCGCGGCCGACCTGGGCGCGGCCCAGCGACACCACCGAACGCGCCGCAAGGGTCTGTCCCGGCAAGGCCGCGAGCTCGCCGATGACGGGTTGATCGAGCAGGTCAAAGCCCAGCAACCGCGCCAGAACCGGTACGGCAGACGGTGCCGGGCTCGGGTGGACGGCACCCTGCCCCAGACCTTGCCCGGGCGCCCCCAACGATGCGGCAGGCCGCTGCGCCAGGCTCCCGAAATCCACAGCGGCAGCCGGCTCCTCATGCAAGGCGACAAAGGAATCGGCCTGGACAGGCGCGGAGGGAGCAGGTACAGCGGCCATGGCGTTCGTCTTCATCAGTTGAGGCCCACCTTCGAGCCCTTGACCTTCACATCGCCGCTGGCCTTCACATTGATCTTGCCGCTGCCATCGAGCATGATGTCCTTGCCCTTGATCACGACGGTGCCGTCCTTCTTCAGCGAGATGCTGGCGCTGCCCGTCTTGATGAGGATGGAGTCGCCCGCATTGATGACGAGGTTCTTGCCGACATTGAGCGAGTCATCCTGCGAGACCGAGGTGCTGCGCTCCTTGCCCACGGTGTTGGCCTGCGCGCCGCCCACCTTGATGCCCTGATCGCCCGCCACCTCGACGGTCTGCCCGCCACCCACCTTGGTGGACTGCGCGCCGCCCACGCTCACGCTCTGCGAGGCGCCCACGCTCAGGCTTTGCGTGCCACCCACGGCAATGACCTGGGCGGCACCGATGGCCACTTCCTGCGCCGCGCCGATGGCGATGGTTTCGTTGATGCCCACCGTGTGCGTGCGCTGCATGGCCACCGTGGCCGTCTCGCTGCTGCCGACGGTGATGCTGCGGTTGGCGGCAATCGTGATGGTCTCGTTGGCGCCCACGGACTCGGTGCGGTTGGCGCCAATGGTGATGGTTTCATTGGCGCCGACCTTTTCGGTGCGGTTCACACCGATGGTGATGCTCTC
>CAYPUS010000259.1:0-4962 GCA_964413815.1 uncultured Aquabacterium sp.
TGAGGATGGCGGCCAGGTCCTTGGGCTTTTCCAGCACGGGCCCAGAGGTCTGGCGCAGGTTCACGCCCAGCTCTGTGGCGATGATGTGGCTCAGCGTGGTCTTGCCCAGGCCGGGCGGCCCGAAGAGCAGCACGTGGTCGAGCGCCTCGCCGCGCTTGCGCGCCGCGCCGATGAAGATTTCCAGCTGCTCGCGCGCCTTGGCCTGGCCCACATATTCGTCCAGGTCTTTCGGACGCAGGGCCCGCTCGATGGCGTCCTCATTGGGGGAGGCGACACCCGCGCCGATCACGCGCGAAGCCGCCTGCTCATCCTTGGCGCGCAGCCCTTTGGGAGACGGCGCCAGGTCGTCGGTCTGGATACTCATACAGTCATTATCCCAGCCCTGAGTCTGTTGCGCGAAGGCAACGAACATCCGCTGGACTACGGGTTTATGACAACTGGTTCATCGGAAATCGCGTGAAAGTCTGGTGGAATGCAGGCAGTTTCAGCGGATTCCCCGGCTGCCCTACGGGGTCCGGTTCATGCGGCACGTATCGCTGCTTGAGAACACAACATAGCGCTGAAGCCTCTGGATCAACTTTGGAGAAGTCAATGAAAAAGACTCTGCTGGCTCTGGCTGCCATCGCTGCCTCTTCGGCCGCATTCGCTCAATCGTCCGTCACCCTGTACGGTGTGGTCGACGCCTCCCTGGAAAGCGTCCGTGGCGACAAGACCGTCACGCGCGTGTCCTCCGACAACCTGTCTTCCTCGCGTTTCGGCCTCAAGGGTTCTGAAGACCTGGGCGGCGGCACCCGTGCCAACTTCGCTCTGGAAGCTGCTCTGAAGACGGACACCGGCGCTGCCGATGCCACCTTCTGGTCGCGTCAAGCCTGGTTGGGCCTGTCTGGCAATCTGGGCGATCTGCGCCTGGGTCGCACCGACAGCCTGATCGGTGAAGTTGCTGGCAACGTCCTGAGCGCCCAGCCTTACGATGACCTGAAGCTGTTGAACACCCGCGCCGGCAACGCTCAGCGCCGTACCAACAACTCCATCACCTACATCCTGCCGAGCTTCGGTTCTGGCCTGACCACTTCCTTCCAATACTCCACCGGCACGGGCAGCCCCGCCGGTGAGGTCCCTGGTACCAGCGAAGGCAAGTCCATCGGCGTGAGCATCAAGTACGCTGCCGGCCCCCTGTCGGCTGGTGTGGCTTACCTGAGCCTGAAGGACGAAGTCGCTGGCGACGCCGTCAAGTCCAACGCCAACGCCACGCTGGCATACGCTGGCTACGACTTCGGCGCTGCCAAGGTCACCGCTTACTACAACGCCGAAACCGCCCCCCTGGGTGGTCCTGGCGACCGCCGTCTGTCGGTGGTCGGTGCCAAGGTTGCCGTGCCCTTCTCGCCTGAGTTCACGCTGATCGCCGGCCTGTCGACCGCTCGCAACACCGAAGGCCGCGCCGCTGGTGACGACAACGTGCAAGTCGCGACCATCAAGGGCATCTACAGCCTGTCCAAGCGCACCGCCGTCTACGGCCTGTTCACCAACGTGAACAACGGTTCCGCAACCAACTTCAACGTTGGCGCTGCTGCCAGCGACGATCGCACCACCCGCGGTTTCGCCGTCGGCGTGCGTCACTCGTTCTGATCGCTGTTCAAGCGTCCAGATCAAAAGGGGCTTCGGCCCCTTTTTTTGTTTCCGAATTCGTGTAGGAATCCCTTCCGGATGCGCATCAGGCTGTCTGTATTTGGCGACAACCAAGCAGAAACCAGTGGTTCCCCCCGGCGCCATTGGGCAACAATTCGTTGCGCCCCCCGTTCAGGGGGTAACTTAGGAGATTCAAAGATGCAAAAGACCGTTCTGACCAAAGCAGTCGCGGTTGCTCTGGCTACGCTGGGTGCAGGTGCTGCTTTCGCCCAATCGAGCCTCACGATCTACGGCAATGCTGACGTCAGCGTTGACCACGTGAAGAAGACGGCTGGTGTTCGACTGATCCCGCTCAACCCTGCTACTCAAGCTAAGAAGGAGTCGCTCACGCGCGTTTCCCCCAGCGCCACGTCCCAAACGTCTTTCGGCTTCAAGGGGGTCGAAGACCTGGGCGATGGCTACAAGGCCAGCTTCGTTCTGGAAGGCCAACTGGGCCACGACACCGGTGCGCTCGGTCAAGATGGCCGCATCTTTGGTCGACAAGCCTATGTCGGTCTGACGATGCCTTACGGTGAAGTGCGTCTGGGTCGTCAATACGCCCCCATCTTCTATTCGACTGCAGTGGTGACCACCGAGCGCTTCGGTGCAACTGACCTGTTCATCGAAGGTGGTGCTTCGAACAACCTGCACGTCCGTTGGGACAACCAGATCAGCTACTGGCTCAAGGCTGGTGATCTGACGGCCTCGGTGGCATACTCGCCCAACGCCGGTTCTCTGGGCCTGATCTCTGGCGCACGTGGCGGTCAAGTGACCACAGGCACCGGCGGTATTCTCGGGTCTATTGGTTCAGGTGCAGAAAGCGCATCGACCAAGACTGGCCGCGCTGCGGGTCTCTTTGCCAACTACAGCTTCACGCCCGACGTGAACGTGGCCTTCGGCTTCCATCGCAACGAGTTTGATGGCGCAGGCTTCGGTCTCTATCAAGGCGGCGCTACAACGCCTTCGGCCTTCAGGTTGGATTACTACCACGCCTACAACCTCGGCGCTAAGGCTACCTTGGGTGGCATCACCTTCGACGCCGCTTTCGGTCAAGGCAAGTACAAGTTCGAAAATGGCGTGGGTGAGGGCGGCCTGAAGATGCAGTTCATCGCTGTGGGCGCCAGGATTCCTGTGGCCACCTCGGCCGCGCTGGTCCTGCAAGCCTCTCAAGCGAAGTTCAAGAACTTCACCAAGGGCAAGGACACGGGCCTGGCGATTGGTGGCGACTACGATCTGTCCAAGCGCACGACCTTGTTTGCTCGCCTCGTCCAGATCAAGGATGACGAAGGCTCGGCCGCCAACGCTGGTTTCGCTGCACCCGTCGTCGGTGGTCCTGACGTCATTGCAACGAACCTCGGCTTCCGCGAAGTTCCTGTGTTCGCTGGCGCCGGCATCAACCCCGGCGGCAAGTCCACCTACATCGGTGCCGGCATCCGCCACACCTTCTGATCCAGGACTTCTGTCCCATCAGCAAAAAGACCGCCCTCGGGCGGTCTTTTTTTTGGGGGGCTCATAGCTTGCGGGCCCAGCATGCGAGAGCGCAAGGAGGCAGGCGGCGCAGAGCCACCGCCCATCTGCATCACTGCGCAGGCAGCAGCTTCTCCAGCTTGAACAGGTCCACCGCGGCTTCGCGTTCACGCACCACCCACACCTGCTCGCCGTCGACCATCAGCTCGGCCGCACGTCCGCGTGTGTTGTAGTTGCTGGCCATGGTCATGCCATAGGCGCCGGCAGACAGCACCGCCAGCACATCGCCAGCCGCGACGTCCAGCTGACGGTCGCGGCCCAACCAGTCGCCCGACTCACACACTGGGCCGACCACGTCCCAGGTCTGACCCTGGCCGGCGACCGTCTGGCGCGTGTTCACGATGCCCATATAGGCTTCGTACAGGGCAGGGCGCATCAGGTCGTTCATCGCGGCGTCGACCACGCAGAAGTTCTTCTTCTCGCCAGGCTTGAGGAACATCACCTCGGTCAGCAGCACACCGGCATTGCCGACCAGCGAGCGGCCGGGCTCGAACAGCACCTCTCGGTGGCCATGGCCGCGCGCGTCGATCTTGGCCAGCAACTGGCCGATCAGCACCTCGGCAGAAGGCGGCGCCTCGTTGGTGTAGGTGATGCCCAGGCCGCCACCGAGATCCATGTGATGGAGCTTGACCTTGCCATCGGCCTCGATGGCCTCGACCAGGTCGAGCACACGGTCCAGCGCGTCCAGATAGGGGCCGACGTCGGTGATCTGCGAGCCGATGTGGCAATCGATGCCCACGGCCTCGATGCCGGGCAGTTCGGCCGCGCGGCGATAGGTCGCCACGGCCAGTTCATGGGCCACACCGAACTTGTTGCCCTTGAGGCCCGTCGAGATGTAGGGATGCGTGCCGGCGTCCACATCGGGGTTGACGCGCAGGCTCACCGGCGCGCGGCGCCCCATGGCCGCGGCCACTTCCGACAGCACCTCCAGCTCGGCGGTGCTTTCCACGTTGAAGCAGCGCACGCCGGCTTGCAGGGCTTGCGCCATTTCGGCGCGTGTCTTGCCCACGCCGGAAAACACGATCCTGTCCGCCTGGCCGCCTGCGGCCAGCACCCGCGCGAGTTCGCCTCCCGAGACGATGTCGAAGCCGCAGCCGGCCTGGGCGAAGGTCTGCAGCACGGCCAGGTTCGAATTGGCCTTCATCGCATAGCAGACCAGGTGCTTGCGGCCGGCCAGCGCGCGCTGGTAGCCGGCCAGCGCGTCCAGCATTGCGGCGCGCGAATAGACGAACAGCGGCGTGCCGAAGCGCCGCGCCAGCGCCGCCAGCGGCTGGCCTTCGAGCAGCAGCTCGCCGCTGCCGGAGCGGGCCAGGAAAGGGGCGCCGGGCAGCATCAGCGGGCCGGCGCCGAAGCCGCCGCAGCCGGCGCCGGGGCCGGCAGCACCAGCGGGCCTTTCTGGCCGCAGCCGGCGAGCAACACCAGCAGCGTCAGGGTGGCTGCACGCGGGACTAGACTCATGTCGACATTCACCTCGTTGACGACAAAGATTCTATGAGCACGGCCTTGAGCGACGTCGAGTACCACCGCCTGAGCAGCGAACTGCTGGCCCGCATCGAGGCCACGGCCGACCGGCTGCTGCAGGACGACGTCGTCGACATCGACACCCGGCGCACCGGCGGCCTGCTCGAACTGTCGTTCCCGGACGGCAGCAAGATCGTCGTCAACACCCAGCCGCCGCTGCACGAGATCTGGCTGGCGGCGCGCGGCGGCGGCTTCCACTACCGCTGCGAAGACGGCCGCTGACTCGATACGCGCGACGGCAGCGAGTTC
>CAYPUS010000260.1:0-4915 GCA_964413815.1 uncultured Aquabacterium sp.
CATCGGCTCGGCCCTGATCGGCGCCACGCTGCAGTCCTGCCTGAACTGGGCCCAGGGCGGCTTCAAGCAGTCCATCGAGACGATGGTGGACCACCTGCTCTTCATCTGGCGCGGGCTGGATGACTGGCTGAAGACGCAGATCCAGGCGGAGCAGGCCAAGACCATCGTGACGCCCAGTCAGCCAAAAGCGGCCGTGACGGAGAAAAAGGCGCCGAGCAAGGCCCGGAGCAAGGCGCCTGGCAAAACAGCCAGAACCGCCAACACCACGCCAGCCAGGAAAGCCACCAAAGCCTGAGGGCGCGGGCCCCAGGGCAAAAAAAAACCGATCGGTAGCAACCGATCGGCCCATTTTGCTGCGGGTTCACTGCCCGCCGCTTGTTTTCACCTGTCGCATCCAGGCAAGAACCCCGGACAAACCGCCCGGGGAACTGCCGGATGAAACGATGACAGTCTCCTCACACACCCCTGAATTTGATGATGATCATGGCGCCCTCGTCGAGGCTGAAGTCGTTATTTGTCAAGCCGGTGCGCTCGGTTTGGACTATAAGCGCAACCTCGTCTTTTCGGACTCCTCCAGGGGTGAAGTGTGTAAGCAAACGCAAGCTCACGCGGCGCGAAGCGGCCCCTCTTTGCCTTGGCGCGGCGCGGTCGCGAAGCGCGCCTCGATGGCGCGAGACCAGCGCAAGTCATGCATGCGCGCAAAGCCCGCCGCCGGCCACGCGGCCAGCGCCAGCAGGCCGCTGGCGCACTCGACATGGCGCAGGCGCGTGCGGTGCGGCCCCAGCGGGCTCAACTCGAAGCGGTGCCGAATGCGCGAGCCCAGCAGGCCGGCCCCCCACTCGATGCAATCCGGATCGTTGCGGACCATGACGCAAGGCAGCGGCAGGTACCGCAGCAGCGGCGCGTCCAGCGTCATCAGGAACCAGTCGCCTGGACGGGCCAGGCCATGGGCCCGGCCCAGGCGCCGAATGGCCTTGAGCCCTGGCGTCCAATCCGGCCAATGGTCGATGTCGCGCAGCAGGGTGTAGAGCGCGGGGCGGCCGGTGTCGACCTCCGTGCTGTGGTCGATCCAGGTATGGCGCGGCAAAAGCGTGAAGATCGGCATGGCGGGGCGCCCATGTGGCGGCGCAATCGTATAACGTCGCCCATTATGACGATGCCGCTCAGAACGGCAAGCCCGCCGGGTTGCGCGCGGACCACGCTGCCCGCGCGGCACCCTTCAGATGCCGGCCAGCTCGCCGCCCGGCAGATCGGCTTGAGCCTGCACGTTGGACTTGGCGGCCTGGGCTCCCGCGCACTTGACGAACTCGTAGTCAGCCTCGTGGACCCGGCGGGTCTCCAGCCAGTAGCGCCAGGTCGACTTCGGCCAGATCGCGAAGTTGATGCCTTCGGCCGTCTGGTACCAGCTGCGGCAGCCCGAGCTCCAGACCGTGCCGGTCAGGGCATGCGTCATCTCGCCGAGGAAGCGTGCCATGGCCTGGGGCTTGACGTCGATGTAGTCCACGCCCTTGTCCTTGACCTTCTGGATGCACTGCAGGATGTAGTGCGCCTGCGCCTCGATCATGAAGATGATGGAGTTGTGGCCCAGGCCGGTGTGCGGCCCGACCAGTTGGTACATATTGGGGTAGTTGGCCGTGGTGATGCCGTAGTAGCTGGTGGGGCTGAGCTTCCAGTCTTCCTGCAGCGTGTGGCCATGTCGGCCGCGCAGCTCGAAGTCCTTCATGTAGATGCGCGGATCGACGACGAAGCCGGTGCCCAGGATGATGCAGTCGAGTTTGCGCTCCTTGCCGTCCTTGGTGATGATGCCGTCGGGCGTGATCTCGCGGATGCCGTCCGTCACCAGCTCGACGTTCTCGCGGTTGAAGGTGGGGTACCACTTGTTCGAGATCAGGATGCGCTTGCAACCCAGGGTGTAGTCGGGCGTGAGCTTCTTGACCAGGGCCGGGTCCTTGACCTGGTAGGCGATGAAGCGCTTGAGCAGGGACTCGCCGATGCGGGCCATCCAGGGGTTGAGGATGGGCCACACGCGCGATTCATTGGTCCAGTAGCAGCGCCAGCGGTGCAGGGTGCGCGTGATGGGCAGGGCCTTGAAGAAGAACTTGCGCAGCGAGGAGTAGCTGCGCTCGTCACGCGGGATGACCCATGCGGCGGTGCGCTGGAACACGTGCAGCTGGCCGACCTTCTTGGCGATCTCGGGCACGTACTGGATGGCGCTGCCGCCGGTGCCCAGCGAGGCCACACGCTTGCCCTTCAGGTCGTAGCTGTGGTCCCACTCGGCCGAGTGCATGATCTTGCCCTTGAAGGTCTCCAGGCCCTTGATGTCGGGCATGGCCGGCACATGCAAGGGACCCGAAGCCAGCACCCAGTGACGCGCGATGATGGTCTCGCCGCCCTTGGTCTTGATCACCCACTTGCCCGTGCCTTCGTTGAACACGGCGCTGGTGACTTCCTGGTTGAAGTGGATCTTGGGGCGCAGCTTGTACTTGCGCACCGTGTCCAGGATGTACTGCTGGATCTCGTTGTAGGGGGCGTAGCGCTTGCTCCAGTCGGCCTTGGTCTCGAAGGAGAAGGAGTACATGTGCGACTGCACATCGCAGGCCGCGCCGGGGTAGTGGTTGTCGCGCCAGGCGCCGCCGACCTCACCCTTTTTTTCCAGGATGAGGAAATCGTCGATGCCGTGCTTTTGCAGTTGGATGGCCATGCACAGGCCGCCGAAGCCGGCGCCGGCGATGGCCACCTCGACCTCGCGCACGGCGGGTGCCTGGGTGGAAGCGGAAGAAGCGGCGGATGCGTGCTGAACCTGGGCCATGGAGACAACCTTTGTGATGGGCTTCGTGATGTCCGGATGGTGCGACGCCGCCCTGCGGCCCGCCATGCTCGACCGCGACGGGAAATTGATCGTTTCGGCCAGACCGCGGGTTCCGCCGGGGCGGCGGCGGGCCCGGATCGTGAAGGATTGACGCAGATCAAGCGGCGGCGGGCGATGGAGGCGCCCCGTCGGGGCCGCCAGGGGACGGCGCCACAAATACCGGCCTTGCCCCAGGCCCGGCGTGCTAAATTCGCCGACCGATTGATTTTTCCGGCCACCGCATCTGGCTGCATTTCAGGACGCGATGAGCACCCGTTCCATCCTCGGTCTGATCTACATGGTCCAGGGCCTCAAGCAATTGGGCGAGGACCCCGAACCGGTGCTGCAGCGCCACGGGCTGTCGAGCGCGCAGTTGGACCCGACCACGCGCATCGAGCGCGCGCGCGAATTGCGCATCTACGCCGAAGCCGCCGAAACCATCAAGAACCCGCTGGCGGGCCTGAAACTGGGCGGCTACTTCGGCCTGGCCGGCTACGGGCCCCTGGTCATGCTGCTGATGACCTGCCCCACCGCCTACGAAGCGATCCAGACGGGCATCCGCTACCAGCGCCTGACCTTTCTATATGGCACGCTGCGGCTGGCGCCGGGCGAGCGCCTGAGCGCGCTCATCCTGGAGCCCATGGCGATGCCGCCCAAGGCCTTCCGCTTCAGGGTCGATGGCGAGGTCTCGGGCACCTACAAGATGATCCGCGACATGCAGGCCACCATGGGCCTGGACCTGCACCCGGAAGGCCTGGACATGCCCTACCCCAAGCCCCCCGAGGCCGCGGCCTACGAGGCGCACTTCGGCTGCCCCGTGCGCTTTGGCGAGAAGGAGGCGCGCTTCTGGCTGCGCAACGAGCACCTTCAGCTCAAGCTGCCCACGGCCGATCCCAATGCGCATGCGATGTACCGCACGATGTGCGATCAGCAGCTCAAGGCGCAGGCCGTCAACACCGACACCCTGGCCGACCGCGTGCTGGCGCACCTGGGCCTGTTCAACGGCCACTTTCCTTCCGCGGAAGAGGTGGCCAGGTCCTTCGACATGTCCGAGCGCAGCCTGCGGCGCCAGCTCAGCGAAGATGGCCGCAGCTTCCGCGACCTGCTGGCCGAAGCGCGCTATGCCAAGGCACGCCATCTGCTGCAGCACACGGCCTTGTCCATCGATGAGATCGCGGCGCAGATCGGCTATGCCGAATCGGCCGCCTTCATCCATGCCTTTCGCCGATGGGCCGGGGTGACGCCCGGCGAATTCCGGGCGCTGTGACCGACGCCCCGCCCCATCCTTGTTCACCTTTTCCTTTCGCCCAGCGACCTTCCTCGCATGACTTTCTGCGCCATCGACTTCGGCACCTCCAATTCGGCCATCGCCATCCCCAGCGCCGCCGGCCACCCGCAGGGACCCGGCATGCGCCTGGTGCCGCTGGAGGGCTCGCACCTGACCATGCCCACGGCCGTCTTCTACTGCACCGACGCCGATGACCTGCCACCGGGCGCCGTCCCCGGCCCGACGCTGGACGACGGGCTGCCGCGCAGCTTCGGGCGCGCCGCGGTGCAGGCCTACGTCGACGGCTACGAAGGCCGGCTGATGCGCTCGATGAAGAGCATCCTGGGCACGGCGCTGGTGGACCAGACCACCGAGGTGGGCCATGGCCACGGGGTGAAGTACCTGGACGTCATCACCGGCTACCTGCGGCACCTGCGCGACCTGGCGCAAAAGGCGAATGGCGGGCAGCCGATCGAGCGCGTGATCATGGGCCGACCGGTCTTCTTCGTCGACGACGATGCCGAGCGCGATGCGGCGGCGCAAGCCTCGCTGGAGGCGGCCGCGCGTGCCGTGGGTTTCAAGGATGTGGCCTTCCAGTTCGAGCCCATCGCCGCGGCCTTTGACTATGAGCAGCAGGCCGACAAGGAAACGCTGGTGCTGGTGGCCGACATCGGCGGCGGCACATCGGACTTCTCTGTGGTGCGTGTGGGCCCGCAGCGCGCAGGCCGCATCGATCGCCGCGACGACATCCTGGCCAGCCACGGTGTGCACATCGCCGGCACCGACTTCGACCGCCACGT